>NZ_JBTKVD010000019.1:0-34027 GCF_054454555.1 Acinetobacter sp. ANC 4636
ATGTGGCTTATTACGTTCAAACTTGGCTTTAGCCATGATGATCTTCCTTTTTAAACTACTCATGCAGGGTCACTGCATGAGCACTTGGTTTTTAACTAAGAATTAGTTTGGGCTTATAGTAATCGAAAGATTACTCGTCGTCACCTTTTTTACCGCCAGATTGGAATTTAGAAATAATGCCTTCAGCCACGTTACGTGGAGTTTCAGCATATTTAGCAAATTCCATAGAGTAAGTCGCACGACCTTGAGACATAGAACGCATTTGAGTTGCGTAACCAAACATCTCAGCCAATGGAACTTCAGCACGAATTGCTTTAGTACCACCAGGTAAATCGTCCATACCTTGAACCATACCACGACGACGGTTTAAGTCACCCATGATATCGCCCATGTAGTCTTCTGGAGTTTCTACTTCAACTTTCATGATAGGTTCAAGCAAGATAGGATCTGCTTTCATGAAACCATCACGGAAGGCATAAGAACCTGCCATTTTGAACGATAATTCGTCAGAGTCGACATCATGGTAAGAACCATCAAACAATGTCGCTTTGATACCCACAACAGGGTAACCAGCCAAGACACCATTCTTCATACGTTCTTGAATACCTTTGTCGACCGCGCCAAAGAATTCTTTAGGTACAGTACCACCAACAACTTCTTCAGCAAATTGGTAATCTTTACCTGCTTCTTCAACATCCATAGGCTCTAAACGAACATATACATGACCGAATTTACCTTTACCACCTGTTTGACGAACAAACTTACCTTCTTGCTCAACAGACTTCTTAATCGTTTCACGGTAAGCAACCATTGGTTTACCAATGTTCGCTTCAACACCGAATTCACGTTTCATACGGTCAACGATGATGTCAAGGTGAAGCTCACCCATACCAGCAATAATGGTTTGACCAGATTCTTCGTCAGTACGAACGCGGAACGATGGATCTTCTTTCGCCAAACGGCCTAAAGCAATTGACATTTTTTCTTGGTCAGCTTTAGTTTTTGGTTCAACAGCCAATGAAATTACTGGCTCTGGGAATTCCATACGTTCAAGTGTAATGATGTTTTTCTCATCACACAGCGTATCACCAGTAGTTACGTCTTTAAGACCTACACACGCAGCGATATCGCCCGCACGGATTTCGTCAAGATCTTGACGTTCGTTTGCGTGCATTTGCACGATACGACCGATACGTTCACGTTTAGATTTAACTGGGTTATATACTGGGTCGCCTTGTTTAAGAACACCAGAATAAACACGTACGAATGTCAAGTTACCTACGAATTTGTCGTTCATGATTTTGAACGCAAGTGCAGAGAACGGAGCTTCGTCAGATGCTTCACGAGTTGCTTTAGTTTCAGCTTTATCGTCAAGGATACCTTCGATTGCTTTAACTTCTGTTGGAGATGGTAAGAATTCAATTACAGCATCCAACATACGTTGAACACCTTTGTTTTTGAATGCAGAACCACAAAGCATTACTTGGATTTCAGAAGCCAATGTACGGGCACGCAAACCTGCGATGATGTCTTCTTTAGAAAGATCACCTTCTTCTAGGTATTTGTCCATCAACTCTTCAGAAGCCTCAGCTGCTGCTTCAACCATGTTAGTACGCCATTCATTAGCAGTATCAACTAGGTCAGCAGGAATCTCGCCGTATTCAAACTTCATACCTTGAGATGCTTCATCCCAAATGATCGCTTTCATTTCGATCAGGTCAACAACACCTGCGAAAGTATCTTCTGCACCGATTGGCACAACGATAGGCACAGGGTTCGCGCCAAGGCGAGTTTTCATTTGCTCAACAACACGGAAGAAGTTTGCACCAGTACGGTCCATCTTGTTCACGAATGCCAAACGAGGTACTTGGTATTTGTTTGCTTGACGCCATACAGTTTCAGACTGAGGCTGTACACCACCTACCGCACAGTAAACCATGCACGCACCGTCAAGAACACGCATAGAACGTTCAACTTCGATTGTGAAGTCTACGTGTCCCGGGGTGTCAATTACGTTGATACGGTGTTGTTGGAATTGGTTAGCCATACCAGACCAGAAACAAGTTGTTGCAGCAGAAGTAATGGTAATACCACGTTCTTGCTCTTGTTCCATCCAGTCCATTGTAGCTGCACCGTCATGTACCTCACCAATTTTGTGAGAAACACCTGTGTAGTACAAAATACGTTCTGTAGTAGTTGTTTTACCTGCGTCAATGTGCGCAGAAATACCGATGTTACGGTAACGAGAAATCGGAGTTTGACGAGCCATGATGTCTGACATTCCTAAATGTGATCTTTAAAACAGGACGCACCAATAAAAATTGATGCGTACGAATACTCAAACTGTTGGGCAACTTAAATACCCGCGAAAGCTCCACTTTGGTAGAGAGCCACGTTAAATCGAGCTGCAGTACGCATGAGTATTCTCCTGATAAGGGACTGTCTTAACCGCTTAGAAACGGTAATGAGAGAAGGCTTTGTTAGCTTCAGCCATACGGTGCACGTCTTCACGTTTTTTGATCGCAGCACCTTTGCCTTCAGCTGCATCAAGCAACTCGCCAGCAAGACGTAAAGCCATAGTTTTTTCAGAACGCTTAGCAGCAGCATCTACTAACCAACGCATAGCCAAGGCAGTACGACGGGATGGGCGCACTTCCATAGGTACTTGATAAGTAGCACCACCCACACGGCGTGCTTTTACTTCGACCATAGGACGAACTTTTTCAAGCGTAGCTTCAAAGAATTCAACTGGGTCTACTTTGTTTTTTTCTTGAACACGTTCTAAAGCACCGTAAACGATACCTTCTGCAACTGATTTTTTACCATCTTGCATAACGTGGTTCATGAATTTAGCGATTGTTTGGCTACTGAATTTCGGATCCGGAAGGATTTCACGAGCAGCGACTACGCGACGTCTTGGCATTTTAATACACCTAATAATATGACACTTCAGGGTGATCCAGCAGTGTGTGCAAGTGTCATGCACGCTTCGCTGGCCTTACTATACGTCGCTTGAATTACAAATCTATGAAGAATTCAAACAAGCGAAACGCTAAAGGATTTTTTTGGTCTTAACGACTAAGATTATTTCTTAGGACGTTTAGCACCGTATTTAGAACGTGACTGGTTACGATCTTTCACGCCAGCACAGTCTAAAGAACCACGAACGGTATGGTAACGTACACCTGGTAAGTCTTTAACACGACCACCACGGATAAGAACAACACTGTGCTCTTGTAGGTTATGGCCTTCACCACCGATGTAGCTAGAAACTTCAAAACCAGAAGTTAAGCGAACACGGCAAACTTTACGCATTGCTGAGTTAGGTTTTTTAGGTGTAGTTGTGTAAACACGTGTACAAACACCACGGCGTTGTGGACAAGCCTTCAACGCAGGAACTTTGGATTTTTCAACCAAAGTAGTACGACCCTTGCGGATCAACTGATTTGTTGTTGCCATCTGGCAAGTCTCCCGTAAATAAAAAACCTCAAAAAGAAAGTACCGCTTTTTGAGGGCAAACAATTGTAAGCAAAAACGCCATATTGGTCAATATTCATCGCATACTACAACAGTATGCCGTGCATTTATGACCTGACTATGAAGGATCATCTGGATTTGCGGCTATTTTAGGGCGAGATGGCTTGCTTTTAGGCTTAGATTCGGACACTGCTACAACCATTTTTTCAGGTTGTTTTTCTATTACTGTTTGAGACTGAGTACGACGTGGGCGACGTTGAGGTTTAGGTTTAGGTTTGGCAAGCTCAACCTCATCAGAATTAATACTTTTAAATTCAAGCTGGTGTGCAGATTCTTTGGCCTGATTGAATTGCTCAACTGCAGCATAATAAGCTGCTAATGTTGATATTTTTTGATCAGGATGTCGCAGTAAATAATCTCGGGCAACTGAAAAAATGTGCTGTGCCTTTTGACCTATATCTTCAATAAATTGCCAGCTATACATTGCACTGACACTTGCCGCAATCAAGGGTGTAATGTGATGTAAGGCGCTGACTTTAGGTAAAGTATTCATCCATTGCCATTTAAATTCATGATTTTCATCTAATAATAATTCTTTAAGCCATTCATCATCATTATTTGAACCGAGCAAATGTTGTACAGCAGTTAAATCATTTTCGGCCAATAAACCATCTAATGTTCGCAGCCCAAGCAATACACTTTGCTTTTCTAGCATCTGCTGCAAATTAATTTGCTGAAAAATATATTGCACAACATCCTGATCTTGCTCAGTTAATGCAAAACCATGTGCCCGCCCTGTCTGATAAATCGTGCGTAGCGCCAGTACCAGCGATGCAGGGATATCTACTCCAAGCCCAAGCAGCCCCGTTACACCAGAAATTGTACCTTGCACTCCTGCAATCCATTTATTTTGTTCAGTCAATGCCTGACTAATCCGACCTGAACGTGAAATATCTTGCGACAACTCATGTAGAGATTCTGCCCCTGTTTGCTGCAAAATACTTTGTGTGGCGCTCAGTTTGTCTGAAAATATATGTAATTTTTGGAAACAATATTCTGAAATCTCATCCATACTCATCGGCGAAAGGAATTCAGCGACCTGACTGACTCGATCATAATGCTTGCCAAAAAGTTGTTTGGAAATATTAGGAAAATAAACACGGATTAACTGCTGTGGGTCTTGAACACCAAAACCCAATAGCGCAGGTTTTGGCGTGGCTTCATTGACAACTTTTGAGGGATTTTGTGAGCGCTGTAGTTGTTGACTATTCATCTGATTTAAAACTTTTAAACCCGATGTGCTGAGCTTTTTAGCCACTCCAAAAACCTGATTAAATTTGCTTTGTGGATGCTGATTAACCTCTTTTGGCATTCACATCTCCTCGTTGTTTTTCTTTAAATATTTAATAAATACTAGAAGCAGGAGCACTTTATCTCAACTCGTTTGTGTATCTTTTAGTTAAGTAAACTCTGTTCTGCATATAATCTGTTCTATTTCTAAATACTCATAGGATTTGCCATAAGATTTAAAAAAGCTTTCTGTTATGATGAGAAGCATTATAAACATGAGTGGTGCAGGCATTAACGCTTACATTTCAGGCTTTTGTCCATAAATGTGGTCTGCGCTAGCTCTCAATATCATCACCATATTAAGGGATCTTATAGATGAGACGTGTTGTAATCACTGGTATGGGCATCAACTCATGCATTGGTAATACTCTAGAACAAGTCACTGAATCATTAAAAAACGGCGTTTCAGGCACTCGTTTCAATCAAACTTACGCTGATCTTAACTTTAAAAGCCACGTCAGTGCTGCTGCTGAACAAAATTTCGACAACATCGACCGTAAATTAAAACGCTTTATGGGTGTATGTGCGATGTACGCATACAACTCTGCGGTTGATGCAGTTAAACACGCAGGCTTAACAGCTGAAGATCTTGCAGGCAATCCACGTTACGGTATCGTTGGTGGTAGTGGTGGTGGTTCAACAGCTTCTGTTGTTGAAATGACTGAACTGCTTGAAACTAAAGGCGCGCGTAAAGTTGGTCCTTTCTTCGTTCCACGTAACATGACCAACACGATTACCGCAAACGTCGGTGTTGCGTTCAAATTACAAGGCGTGTCTCACTCAATTGCCAGCGCATGCGCAACTTCAGCAGATGCTATCGGTTATGCATATAACCTGATCCAGCTTGGCAAACAAGATCTAATTCTTGCAGGTGGTGGTGAAGAAGATCACTGGTCTCAAAGCTTACTGTTTGATGCAATGGGCGCACTTTGTTCTAAATACAATGACACTCCAGAAACAGCATCTCGTCCATACTCAGCAGACCGTGACGGTTTCGTCATTGCTGGTGGCGGTGGTTTCGTGGTACTTGAGTCACTTGAACATGCTCAAGCACGTGGTGCCAACATTATTGCTGAAATCGTGGCTTATGCTGCAAACAGTGATGGTGCTGACATGGTTGCTCCATCAGGTGAAGGTGCAACACGTTGTATCCTTATGGCACTTGATGAAGCTAAACAACACGGCGTAGAAAAACTTGACTACATCAACACCCACGGTACTTCGACTCCAGCAGGCGACATCACTGAATTGAAAGCGATGGAACGTGCTTTTGGTGAAGGCAATGTCCCAGCATTTAGCTCAACTAAATCAATGACTGGTCACAGCTTGGGTGCTGCGGGTGTACACGAAGCAATCTACTCTGTTTTGATGATGCAAAATGACTTTATTGCACCAAACATCAACGTGACTGAACTTGATGAAGGCGCAAAAGGTTTTGATCTTGTACTTGAAAAACGTGATGCAAAACTGAATACTGTCATGAGTAACAGTTTTGGATTTGGCGGTGTAAATGCCTGCCTGATCTTCAAGAAATGGGCTAATGCCTAACGAGATCGTAAATGAATGCACCTTCTGATGCTTTTCTATGGGTAAAAGCATTACATATTATTGCCGTGGTTTGTTGGTTCGCTGCTTTGTTCTACCTACCACGTCTTTATGTTTACCATGCCATGAGTGATGATGCGATTAGCCATCAACGCTTTCAGGTTATGGAACGTAAACTCTACCGCGGCATTATGTGGCCTGCGATGATTGCAACGCTAATTACTGCTCACTTTTTAGTGGCTTGGGGCGATGCAACGCAACATTATCATCTGGCACACTGGTTTTATCTCAAAGTTGCATTGGTTGGGTTGCTGGTCATTTACCATTTTGTTTGTGGTTATTACCGTAAAAAATTGATTGAAAATGCCCACTATAAATCACACAAGTTCTGGCGTTTCTTTAATGAAATGCCAACGGTCATCTTACTGGCCGTGGTGATTTTAGTGGTCGTAAAGCCTCAGTTTTAACTGGGGCTTTTTTCTGCTTTAAAATGACAATAGACCATCACTGGTCACTTCATTTAAAACAAAAAATGTTCTTACCTGCCGCACTCCAGGCAAAGCAATAATTTTTTCACTGTGAAAGCGGTTAAATGCCGCCAGATCCTTGACCCGAATTTTCAGAAAATAGTCCACTTCCCCTGCCACCAAATAACATTCCAAGACGTTATTGAGCTGCTTGGCCGCACACTCAAACTCAGAAAAACTCTCAGGGGTTGAACGATCCAGCACAACACCCACCAACACCACCGTTTCACGCTGTACCATGTTGGGATTAACCCGCGCGCGTACATCTAAAATTGCCCCGATCTTAAATAGCCGCTGAGTATGATTCCAGCAGGAAGATGGGCTGATACCAATCAGTTTTGCCAATTCTGCATTACTTAAGCGTCCATCTTGCTGTAAAGCGCGCATAATTTTTAAATCAATTGCGCTTAATTCATCATGATTTTCTGACATAAATATTCTTTACTTAAATTTATTTTTTTGAGAAGAATTTATTCTAAATAATTTAAAATGGAAAATCTTATGTATTTTTAAAGTAAAAATTAAAAAGCACCTTCTTTTTAAAAATTGCTAAATTAATGCTACGTCTTTAAGACACATTTACGTCTAAAATCGTCGCTAGATTTCATTATGCAAAAATTGATTCAAGATTTTTCTGTTCCTGCCGTATTTGCGGGGTTTATTACTTTTCTTATCGGGATTAGTGTTTCTGCAGTTCTGGTGATTCAAGGTGCTCAAACGCTCGGAGCAACCCCAGAACAAGTTTCTTCGTGGCTATGGGCATTGGGTCTATCCATCGGGGTTTCAGGCTTAGTCTTATCATGGAAATACCGTTACCCTGTTGCGACCGCATGGTCAACGCCAGGGATTGCCTTAATTATTGCTACAGGTAGCCATTACAGCCTATCTGCGGCGATTGGGGCATTTATTGTCTGTGGGATACTGACTGCATTTGTGGGTTTCTCAGGAGTTTTTCAGCGTTTGCTGTCTAAAATTCCGATGAGCCTGAGCTGTGCCATGTTAGCAGGGATTCTCTTAAAATTTGGGATTCAACTATTTGCAAGCCTAGAACAAAGTTGGGCATTTATTCTGACTTTACTGGCAATTTATTTGGTTGCCAAACGTCTTTGGCCACGTTACTGCATCGTGTTGACTGTGGTCGCCGCGATGATTCTCTGCCCAGTGTTTATGCCATTTCAATTTCCTCACTTGTCTTGGTCATTGGCTAAACCTGTTTGGATCAGTCCTGAATTTTCAGCTTCAACCATTTTGGGTTTAGCACTTCCACTGTTTATCATCAATATGTCTTCCCAGTTTTTACCTGGAATTGGCATGATCAAGAGTTATGGTTATCAACCACATACCAACTCACTCGTCGGCTGGATTGGCGTATCGCAAACTTTACTTGCACCCTTTGGAGCTTTCTCAGTCTGTCTGGCCGCAATTAGTGCCGCAGTGAGTCTGGATGATCAAGTCCATCCTGACCCGAAACGGCGCTATATTGCAGGAATGAGCTGTGGGCTGTTCTATATATTGATGGGGCTATTTGCGACCACACTGACTGGCTTACTCATGGCATTTCCGAAGATTTTTATTATCACACTGGCAGGAATTGCCTTGTTGGGTACGATTAGCCATAACATCGCGATAGCTTTTAAAGAACCGCAAGACCGAGAACCTGCACTCTTAACCTTTCTGATGAGTGCTTCAGGTGTGCAGTTCTTCGGAATTGGCTCAGCTTTTTGGGGATTGTTACTGGGTATTGTCGTTGCGATGATTTTAAATCATCGTAAAGCACATTAACTGACAAAAATCAAAAGCCAGTGTAAACACTGGCTTTTTTCTGCTGTACTTATTTGAATTGATTAGCTGTTAACAGGTTGATATAGCGAAAAACCTAAATTAAATGCTTGTTCTTGTTGTTTCTGATCAATCGTAAAAATTGCAATTCGCCCATCGGGTGCACCACAGACTTGCGGATAGAGTCGACCATCTGAAGCCACAGTTTGAGCATAAACCTGAATTTTTTGCTCTTCAAGTTGTGTTTTCAACTGATCTACACTCATACCTGTATCACCACACTGATGCCCAAATAAAGATTTGGCAATCTGGACTTTACCTGATACTTGTTGTTGTTCAACTTGCAAAGTACTACAACCCACCAAGCTCAGCATAGCAAGACCAATCGCCAATAAACCTGAAAAACGCATACAAACCCCAATATTTTTATTGATTTAAGTAAGCATAACCAGATTTTTTCAATGACTTGATCTGTTTTAGCAAAAACCCAACAAATTCGATGAATTAATTAAAGTAATTCAAAAGCTCTGCGAACTGCTGAATTTTCAGTTTTGGCGCTGCCTGAGTTAATTCCTGCATCGTACCGTAGCCATATTCGACCGCAATGGTATCAATCCCATTTCGACGTGCGCCCAAAATATCGTATTCTCGGTCACCCACCATCATGCAGCTTTCAGGCGGCAACTGCTCCTGCTGTAAAATGTATTGAATCAGATCCCCCTTGTTGGTTCGTTCGCCAGTCAACTCACTACCATAGGGCTTGGTAAAATAATCAATCAATTCAAAATGCTGTAAAATACGCACAGCAAATACTTCGGGTTTAGCCGTTGCCAAATACAGGTTATAACCACGCTCGACCAGTTCTGCCAAAGTGTCATGAACCTGTGGATATAGCTCATTTTCATACAGACCAATACTGGAAAAACGCTCACGATAGTAATCCAGTGCCTGCTCGGCAAGATCATCCTGAGTGGTATCGAGTAGCTTAAAAAATGAGGCTTTCAATGGCGGCCCAATGGTCCAGTCCAGATCGGTATCTGGAGTCAGGGGTTGCCCCATTTTTTCCATTGCATAACGAATGCAGGTATGAATGCCAATTTTAGGGTCGGTCAATGTCCCATCAAGATCTAATAAAATATTTTCAACTGTCACAACGAAACCTAATCAATTCGTCTAATCAAAGACTCGGAAGTTAAATAAAACTTGCCTATACTAGCGTAAATTTAGATAAGAAGGATATCGTACTGTGCGCCCTACAGTTTTATGTTTTTCGGGTCTTGACCCTTCTGGTGGAGCTGGTTTACAGGCAGATATTGAAGCAATTGGTCAAAGTGGTGCACATGCAGCAATTGCATGTACTGCGTTGACAATTCAAAACTCTCAGCAAGTGTTTGGTTTTGAAGCAACATCAAAAGAACTTTTACTCGCACAAGCCAATGCTGTCGTGGGAGATTTGCCTATTCGCTGTGTAAAATCTGGCATGTTAGGCACAACCGATAACATTGCAGCGTTAGCTGAATTTTTACAACAACATCCAGATTATCTGTATGTGCTTGACCCAGTTTTGGTTGCAAACAGCGGTGGTTCACTGGGTGATCAGGCAACACTGGTCAAAGCATTTGTACAACTGATTCCACTGGCAACCATCATTACCCCCAACACTGTGGAACTACGTGCTTTAACAGGTCTGGAAGATATTGAACAAGCTACGGTCCAATTGTTCAACATGGGTGCTAAAGCGGTTTTGGTCAAAGGTGGGCACGAAGATACGCCTGAGCATATCCGTAATGCTTTATACATTGAGGGTGAACTGGTTTCAGAAACCACTTGTGCGCGCCTTGAAGGTGAATATCATGGTTCGGGCTGTTCACTTGCCAGTTTTATTGCAGGCCGTTTGGCTCAAGGCGATAATATTCAGCAAGCGGTAAATCATGCTGAAACATGGCTATTTCATGTGTTACAGCAAGCTGAAAGCCCAACGCCGAATGGACAAAAAATCCCAAAACGCTTCTAACAAGATTCGCCTGACCTTGCATCGGTCAGGTTACTTCGAGTGATATTTTTTCAGGTTACGCACATGTTCAGCATCGGTTTTTCGGGATTTCACCAATGCCTGTTTCTCTAATGTCTGGCAAATGCGCTTCATTTTGACAGAACTCATCACTTCTTCATGAAAGCTTTTGACATAGTTAATCCATGCCTGACCTTGTAAAACATTGTTTGGCATGGCAGTTTTAAAGGTGCTTTCTCCCACAAAAACCACCACTGAATGCAAATCTTCAGGTTCAATCACATCACTTAACAGTTGTTGCAACGTTTTGATATGACGATAGTTTTGATGTAATGGATTTTGAAATTGATAGCTTTTTTGATACAGTTTTTGTGTCCACATCTTCTGATGTTCATTGCCAAAAATCCAGCCCTGATAGTTTTTAGTTTCAATCACAAATACCCCAAAACGACTCACGACAATATGGTCAATCTGGGTGGTCAACTGTTCATTAATTTTAAAAGTATAATTATTTAAAATGGTATAATTTTTCTCATCCAGATGTTTTTCTGCATGAGCAATAACGCGTTTTTCTCCCCTTTTTCCCTTAGTTTTAGCAGATGGATTAAATACAAAGACAGCCAGTAGTATGGCAATAATCAAAAATAAAATCAGAAGCAACATTACAACAGCAAACAAAAAAAACGCATTGTATTACAGATATTTATATTTAAGAAATTTTATCTCATAAAATTTTATGGTGATGCAATTTTCATTAAGACCAGTCCTGCAACAATCATTACAGCCGCCAGCATCCTCATCGCATTGACAGGTTCTTGTAAAATAACAATCCCCACAATAAAGGACCCCACTGCCCCAATGCCTGTCCAGACCGTATAAGCTGTCCCTAAAGGTAAGCTTTTCATTGCCCATGACAGTAAAGCAAAACTGAGCAACATGAATACAATCGTGATTGTACTCGGAACCAAGAGCGTAAAACCGTCCGATTTCTTCATGGCAAACGCCCAAACCACCTCAAATAAACCTGCTAAAACCAATACTAGCCACGCCATATTGTATCGTCATCCACAAGCACAGTCAGGTCGTCCTGACATTTTTCCCAGTCTGGGGGAGGTCGTTCCTCCCAAAAACGGGATGCAAGAAGCACCCCGAAAAGATTTAAAATTTCAACAATACCCCGAGTGCATAAACAACACCATACTCATTTGGGGTGAGCTGCTGCCATGCTGTCGCTTTTTGTCCGAGATCAGATTCATACGCCACTTCAAAAAATGGCATGACGGTTTTATTAATTTCATAGCGGGTTTGTACGCCCACTTCTGCATGACTCAAACCTGTTTTTTGCGCAGCTTTCGAGTCATCTCTCAACAGTACCGTCGCTTTCACAAACGGCTCACTAATGAGTTTTTGCGTCCAAAGCAGGTCGCGCCTGGCTTCTAGCGACATTGAGACATGCTGATGCTCTCCGACATATAAATACGCCTGCGTTTCAAAAAAATACGGCGCCAAACCATGAATACCAACCACAGCATCCAGAGCATGTTTATCTGCAACCAAATTATTGTTTTGCCGATAACGCAGCCCCGCCTGAGCATCCCAAAAGGTGCTGATGTTGCGGCTATACAAGGCCATCACGTTGGCATCGAGCTGTTCAGATTCAGCCTGCTTGCCATCAGCTTTAATAAAGAGTTTGTTGTCATCTGAACCGATCCAGCTTTCCAGTTCAGATTGCCAGCTACCTGCACCATGTCGGTCAACGACCCATTTGTTTTCCAGAGAATTTGCGGCGTAGATTTGACTGCCATGTTCATGCTGCATTTGCATGCTTGAATTGTCAGATGTCGCTGTCATATCCATGTCTGTAGCCGCCCAAAGCGGTTGCCCCGCAAAACCTGCCATTAATAGTACAGAAGGTAAAAACTTAGTGATGTGCATGTGTATTTCCTCCTTGAGCGGGTGTTGGCATAAGCATTTGACTGTCTTGTGGTTTCACTTTTGCCACAACCAATTTGTTCATCATGCCTGCACTCATGTGGTACAGCAAATGGCAATGAATCGCCCACTCACCCAATTCATCGGCGGTCAGAAGCACGCTGATTTTTTGTCCAGGTGGCACAATGATTGTATGTTTGTTCGGTAAATTGGCAAGTGGCTGACCATTTTCAAGCTGGACGAACATACCATGCAAATGCATCGGGTGCGCCATCATGCTGTCATTGACAAATGTAAGTCTGACGCGTTCGCCATATTGCACATGTATCGGGGTTGCCTGATTAAATTTCTTGCCATTCATAGTCCAGATATAACGCTCCATATTGCCTCCCAAGTGCAGCACGATTTCTTGCTGGGCAGATCGGGTATCGGTTTGAGGGAACAGTGGACGCAGATCGGCATAACTTAAGGCTTTTAAACCCGCAGGAGTTGAAGCATTTGCCCAACCTTCTACCACAGTTTTTTCGGATGGAACTGGCATTTGCTGAGCGATCTGACCTTGAACCATATGATCGTCAGACTTCGACATTTGTTGGTGTTGCTCAGTAGTCATGCCCTGCATTTTGGACATATCCATGTCTTGCATATCTGACATTTTGTGCTCTGAAGACATTGAAGTATGATTCATCTGCTGCATCATTTTTTGATGCTGTTCAGCAGTCATACTTTGCATTTTCGACATATCTATGTCTTGCATTGCTGACATTTTGTGTTCTGATGACATTGAAGAATGATTCATTTGCTGCATCATCTGTTGATGCTGCTCAGCAGTCATGCCCTGCATTTTCGACATATCCATGTCTTTCATTGCTGACATATCATGTTGAGTTGAAGATGAATGTTCAGAATCATCATGCATCATGCCCATATCCTGCATATTCAGTAAGGCACGTGGGCGGTGCTGCGGTTCAGGTAGCGGTTGCACAGTAGCATCCTGATTACGTAAGGTCGCCAAAGCAAAACCGCTTCGATCAATTGACTCAGCCTGAATTTGATATTGTGCCTGTTTTGGCTCCACAATCACATCATAGGTTTCACCTGCCCCAAAACGAAACTCATCGACAGCGACAGGTTGTATAGGTTGACCATCGGCACTGACCACTGTCATTTTCAGATTTGGAATGCGTACATCGAAAAATGACATGGCTGAAGCATTGATCATGCGTAAACGAATTTTTTCTCCTGTTTTAAATGTACTGCTCCAGTTCTGCTGTGGTGTTTTACCATTGACCAAGAAATGATAACCCGTGACATCACTCAAATCGGTTTTCAACATGCGCATCTGATTCCACATGCGGCGATCTTGCCATGTGGCTTTTAGCCCTTGTTGTTTGGTTTGCTTCCAGACATCTGCCAGCGTTTCGCGCTGATTTTGATAATAGTCCGATGATCTTTTCAGATGGTTCATGATCTGCTCACTGGAAGATTCATGAAAGTCAGAGAACATGATCACTTCATCACGGTCAGTTTTTTCTGCTGGGGTAATAGGCTGATGGTTTTTCGGGTAAATAATCAATGCCCCATATAAACCATCCTGTTCCTGCCCTGCACTATGTGCGTGATACCAGTAAGTGCCCGTTTGCCGAATCTTAAAGCGATAAACAAAATCGCCATTCGGGGCAATGCCCTGAAAACCGTTAAATCCTGGGACACCATCCATCACGGCTGGCAGCAAAATCCCATGCCAGTGCAATGCAGTTGACTGTTTTTTCAACTGGTTATGCACATAAATTACCGCATCATCCCCATCCTCAAAGGTTAAGGTGGGTGCTGGGAACTGACCATTGACCGTCAGTTTTTTGGTTGGTTTTCCAGTGACATTGATGGTTTGTTCACTGATATTGAGATGATATTCGCGCACAGCCGCAAAAATACTCTGTGGGACAACTAAACATGCTGCAACAATACAAGCATGTAGGGAAAATTTAGACATGACTCGCCCTCTTTAAAAAATGAAAATGATAATTTTTTAAAGTTCAGGCTTTCGGAGGACGCAGAATTTCTTGCCAATATCCAGCTAAATTAGTTAGATGATCTGTCCAATACTGGGTAGTTGCAACATCAGTACTGGACTGCTCGGTCAGAATAGAAGTGGCTTGAGGAAGATCTGCATTAACACTTTGACAGTGCATAATCTGACAGTCAGGGCAATTGAGATGCTGCTGATGCTGTGACGAACTGACCTGATCCTGACAATCATTACTCATCTTCATCGGCATACTCGGTTGATGACAATGTTCAGACATTGTATGTTGCGGCATACTGCTCATGTCTGACTGCATCAACATTTCCCAATGCATACTTTGCACAGATGCGTTGGCAACACCCATCCAGCCGATACATAAAACGATCAGCAAGATAAAACTTTGCGAAAACATAGTTCTGCGCCGATGCTGCATCTCATCACAAATACAATGGAAAATTTAAGTTAAAAGCATAGCTAACTCTGATGCAATATACAAATAAAAAAGCGTTACACCCTGTGGTATAACGCTTTTTAAAGACTTCAAGCAAAAGCTTAAACTTCGACTGAACCCACTTGGCTGAGTTCTGCACGCATCTGGTCAATCACAGCTTTATAGTCAGGCTGACCAAAAATTGCCGAGCCTGCTACGAACATGTCTGCACCTGCTTCAGCAATTTCACGAATATTGGCAGGACCTACACCACCATCGACTTCAAGACGAATGTCACGACCGCTGGCATCAATAATTTTGCGAGCTTCACGCAGTTTTTGTAATGTCATTGGAATGAATTTTTGTCCACCAAAACCTGGGTTAACGCTCATTAACAGGATCTGATCGACTTTATCCAACACATAATCCAGATAATGTAACGGCGTTGCTGGGTTAAATACCAAACCTGCTTTGGCACCGCCTGCTTTAATCAGTTGTAATGAACGGTCAATATGATCGGATGCTTCTGGGTGGAAAGTAATAATGTCAGCGCCTGCTTCCAGAAAATCCCCAATCATACGGTCAACGGGAGATACCATTAAATGCACATCAATCGGTGCTTTAATGCCATATTTTTTCAGCGCCTTACACACCCCTGCACCAAAGGTCAGGTTGGGTACATAGTGGTTGTCCATCACATCAAAATGTACAACATCTGCACCTGCTGCCAAGACATTCTCAACTTCTTCACCAAGACGGACAAAATCAGCAGATAAAATCGAAGGTGCAATCAGAAAGGGCTTGGACATAAATCTAACCTAGCAAAATTTTAAAATCTGCGCGCAGTATACCAAAATCCGAAGCGACGCAGGCAACGAAGCAGCATAACGCAACGCATTGTTCCGATTTGATTCTCTTTTTTCAAATTTATGTCTGTTAGACTGCAAAACACAACAACAAGGAATTTGATCTATGCATAGTCAGACACAACTGGCAACCACCGAAGCTGCCCGTATTGCAAAACGCCTGTTTAACCACTGGAAACACAAATTTGAGGTGGCAGAAACCGAACAACATTTTCAAATTCTCATACCGACTGCGACCGTAACTCTCACTCCACAAGACAATACACTGGATGTCGGCATTCAAAGTCAGCTTGCAACAGCAGAACAAACTCGTCTTGAAATTGTCGTAATTGATCACTTAAATCGCATGGCACAGCAAGAATTTCAAGCGACTTGGCAGCAACAGGCTTAAACGAAAAAAGGATCACAACTGTGATCCTTTTTTATACTGCATAATTTTACTGGGTCAGCTCCGCAGCATGAAACTGCAAATGGTCATCGATAAAGCTTTGAATAAAATAATAACCATGATCATAGTGCTGATGTTGGCGCAGCGTCAGTTTTTGCCCCACCTCAGCACAAGCTTGCTGTAACAACTGTGGATTGAGTTGATGATAAAACTGATCTGCCAAACCTTGATCGACTAAAACTTCACTAAACAGTGCGCCTTTGCCGTAAACCAGAGCAACGGCATCATGCGCCAGCCATGTATCACGTGCTTCCCCCAAATAATGAGTAAAAGCTTTTTCACCCCACGGACACTGGCTCGGTGCGCAAATCGGGGCAAATGCTGAGACTGACTTGAATTTTTCAGGATATTTCCATGCCAAGGTCAATGCGCCATGCCCACCCATCGAATGCCCCATAATTCCAATGCGGCCATGCTGAATCGGGAAATGAGTTTGTACGGCGTTATATAGCTCATCGACAATATAACTTTCCATACGGTAATGTTCCGCCCACGGCGCTTGTGTGGCATTGATATAAAAGCCTGCACCCTGACCCAGATCCCAAGAATCACCCTGCGCAACTGACTCTCCACGCGGCGAAGTATCAGGCATCACCAAAATCAAACCCAACTGTGCAGCAAAACGCTGGGCGTGAGCTTTAATCGCAAAAGTTTCTTCAGTACAAGTCAAACCTGCCAAATAAAATACTGCGGGACATGCTTCACCTAACAGTGCTTGTTCAGGCAAATAAATTGAAAATTTGGCGTCATTTTGTAATTGATCTGAATGCCATTGATACGTGCGCTGTTCCCCATCAAAACAGAAATTTTTTTGTATTTGCTGCATAACTACGGCTCCTGATTATGGTGATGCTGTTGTTGGCAACATGGCTGGATTATTGGCAGGTAAATTATTGGGGCTTGGAAATAAATGTTTTTCAAGTTGTGGCAGCATGAGCTCCATATTTTTACCGAGTGACCACTGTGGTTCAGATGATTCAAAACCTTGAGCCGTTTCCCATCGTGACACCGTTGCTTTAGCATCGCCAAAAGCATCTTTTAGAGAGCTTTTTTCACGCATTGCCTGATCAAAGAACGCCCGGCCAAAATAAGTATAATCAGCTTCATTGTTACAACCAAACGATGAACGATCTGCTGCAGAAGCGGTAACCACCAAGGTATTGTCCGATTGCAGGGCTGGCACAAAGCTGCCCGAATAACAGGATGAGACCACAATGACGCGCCAGCGAATACCCGACTTGTCGAGCGCCTCACGTAACCATTTCGGGTCAATCTGTTTGAGGTCAATCGGAGCATTTTCCAATTCAAAATGGTTTGGCTCACCATGCGATGCCATATATAAAAACAGCACATCGCTTTCTTTATTCATCTGCTGACCAATACGGTTCAACGCCTGTTGAATACTGGTACGCGATGCAATCGGTAATGTGGTTCGAGTGTTAGGATCATTGACCAGTTCCACTGAACGCCCAAAAGTTCCAAAGCGGGTATCAAACTGCGATTTAATTCGTTGAATCTCCGAACTAAACACCGAGTCATAACTGTCGCCTGCAACCCCTAAAAAGTACCAGTGCGTTTGTGAGAAATCCCCAAACTGCACTTGCTCCAGAGCTTTGTTGAGCAAATTTCCTTGGGCATATAAAGCATCTTCTGAAAGTGTCGGTTGCACATCATCCACTTTCCAGATCGGTTGCTCTTTAACCGACATTTGCCATACCACAAGCGTACAAATGGTAGCGAACATGATTAAACCACGCTCCCACCACGGCCATTTCAACTGACGAGAAAAAACCCAGATGACCGCCAGACTCTGCCATACAAACAAAATCAAGAACAAGTTTGGCAAAGTGTTATAAATGCGGTCAGGTAAAAAATCCAAGTAACCCTGATCACCCAGATATTGTAGAAAACACTGAATCAGCAAAATACTGGCATCAAGTACTAACCACAACAAAGCTGGCACCAACATCAAGCGTGGATTATTGGTACGTTGTGACAGGAAAATTCCAACAATCAGGGCAATAAACGGCCAAAGCGCATAACTGACCAAACCTTGCGAATTAAAATGCCCAGCCTGTCCTGCCACCATCCAGCTAAACAGCGTATTGACCGCAGCCGCAATTGCGCCCCAAAAAATCAACTGAAAAATGGAAGGATGAACAATTTCTAAAGAACGGCGAGAACCGAGGAACAACCATAAACCAGCGATTTGGTTACTTTTAAGATCATGCCAAAAGTTGATG
Source organism: Acinetobacter sp. ANC 4636 (assembly GCF_054454555.1). Taxonomy (NCBI): domain Bacteria; kingdom Pseudomonadati; phylum Pseudomonadota; class Gammaproteobacteria; order Moraxellales; family Moraxellaceae; genus Acinetobacter; species Acinetobacter sp. ANC 4636. The sequence goes on from NZ_JBTKVD010000019.1 coordinate 18,635, forward strand.
GAAGGTTTCAGGTCTATCATAAAATTCTGCTGGTCAGCGGTGGATTTATTTATGCACCCCTTAGTTTATGCCTGCATTTTTTTTTATCAATGTGATTTTGAATGAATTAACAAAACTTTGCTATTTTCTAAACTGTTGGTCATCAACACATTAAGGACGAAAATAACCGTCAAAACGACAGGCATCGCCAAGCCACTGGTGCTGAGGAACTTGGTTATCTAAATATACGGCATGACGTGGGCGTTTGACGATGACTCTTTGTGCCAGTTGTCGTGCCAGTGCCAACAAGTTTTCACCCAAATCCATTTCACCATCTTCAGGCAACAGCAAGTGCAACAATTGCATTTGTTTTTTGACTTGTGCCTGTTTTTTAAGAGCTTGCTGGTTTTGGTCTCGCTGAGGAAACATTGGATCCAGATAAATCACATCAACCTGTTGCCCTGCCTGAATCTGCTGTTCAAGGTACTGGGCAGAATCAGCATGGATCAGTTGAATATTGGCAACCACTGGTGCTAAAAAGGCATCCTGTTGTGCGGCTTGATGTGCAGCTTCAAGTAAGCTATATAAAATCGGATGACGTTCAATCAGGGTGATTTTTGCCCCGAGTCTCGCCATGAGCAAACTGTCATGCCCTAAACCTGCGGTCGCATCAATCAGATTTGGCTGTTCATTGACCTGACAGGCGCGCGCCAGCATTTCTGATTTCATACCGGCACGTTTTAAACGTGGAATTTCAGCTTGCCAGTCAGGCTGCATTTTCATGCCATTCGCGGCAAGACTTAAACCGTCCTGATCGAGAATTAGCGCCAATTCAAGGTGTAAACGTAAAAACTTGGCATTAATTTTTTCTACTGCCTGCCCCGTCAGCTCAACCTGTAATTCGGCTAAACGTGTTTGAAGCACAATAAATTGCGCTTCAAATTCAGGGCTATACCAACAATCAAACTGCATTACCAATGTACCCAGCCTGTGCCCCAGGTCAGTAAAATAAATAAACCAAAAATAATACGATAATAGGCAAAGGCACTAAAGTCATGCTTAGACACATAACGGATCAAGGCACGAATCACCACAAGCGCTGAAATAAAGGCAACGACAATCCCCACGCCTAAAACTTCCATGTCTTGGGTATGTAGCTCATGACGCATTTTGTACATGTCGAGTAGACCTGCCCCCATGAGTACAGGAATCCCCAAGAAGAAAGAAAACTCGGCAGCAGCTTTACGTGATACGCCCATAAATAGCGAACCAATAATGGTCGAGCCTGAACGTGAAGTTCCTGGAATCAACGCCAAACATTGAATCAAACCAATAAATACGGCTTGCTTAAAGCTGATATCATCAACCTCTTGACAAGCAATAATATGTTGACGGCGTTCAGCCCATAAAATAATAAGGCCACCCACGATCAGTGCTAATGCTACCGTCACGGCATTAAATAAATACGCTTTAACTGTTTCACCAATCGTCAAGCCAATCAGCATAATCGGGATCGTCGCCACAATGAGGTTAAAGGTTAAACGGCGACCTTCAGGGTCTCCTGTCAGTGCACCAATCAACGCCCCCCACAACTTACCCCAATATTGATAAATGACCGCAGCAATCGCCCCAATCTGTACTGAGACTGCAAACATCTCACGTTTTTCTAGGGTCCAGAAGTCAAGCAACTGCCCTGTCAGAATCAAATGTCCAGTACTGGAAATGGGCAGGAATTCGGTAATCCCCTCAACCAAGCCCATAATTGCAGCTTTTAAAAGCAGTATAAGATCCATGTTTTGTCCTAGTTAAGGTTTACCTTGCTCTGGGATTTTTTTCCAGGCATTGTCACGTAAATACACAGGCAGTGCATACTCGGCGCTCACCCAGTGTTGTTGTTGTGCTTGAGGTATGGCGATGGTGGCGATATCTTGTGCGTTTGGGCAAAGTGTATTGTATTGGCTTGATGCAACATCTAAAAGATGACTACCTGAGCCAACCAGCGTAAAACGCTGAGCTTGAACAGCAGTTGCATAATCAAGTAACTGTTCTTCATCGACAGCTTGCATAATGTTGTCTGCATCCAGTTGAAAACTGGCAATGTAGACTTCTTTCATGCGTGCATCTAAAACCGCAGTCACCTCACGCAGCCCATGTATCCGATAAGCTGCCTGAGCCAAAGCTTGCAAAGTCGATACAGCAATGACAGGAAGATCATTTGCCCATGCCAGCGCTTGTGTCACTGCTGCATTAATTCGCACACCGCTAAATGAGCCTGGCCCACGACTAAATGCAATCACATCGAGTTGTGACGTTGTTAAGCCCTGTTGACTCAAACCTTGTTCAATCATCGGGAGCAAAGTTTGCGTTTGTGCTTTGGCTTGTTCATTCAGTGCAAAAAAAACAGAATGTGAATCTTCGACCAGACAAACTGAACAGTGTTCATTTGCTGTTTCGAGTGCTAGCAGTTTCATGCATGCCCTACATTACAAAATACAAAACGCACGTATGATACTCTAGTCGTCCATACTTCGCGAATATAAAAATACCCAGTACAAACTTAGCATTGTTTTATGATTTGCAGCTTAAGCCTGCTTTATTTAATCCTGATGAAACCAATACGGCTCCAAGTTCAAATACTTTTTAAAATGTTCAGCATAATGCAAAGCGCTTTGTTTGAGTTTTTCTTCGCCTTCGGCATCAACAGTTTTCACCACTTTTCCAGGTGAACCCATGACCAAAGAATTATCAGGAATAACCTTCCCTTCAGGAATTAGGGCATTCGCGCCGATAATACAGTTTTTACCAATCACAGCATGATTCAAAATCACGGCATTTATGCCAATTAAGGTATTGTCACCAATCGTGCAACCATGCAGCATGGCTTTATGCCCAATGGTGACATATTTGCCAATGGTTAAATCAATTCCTGCATCGGTATGCAGCACTGCATTGTCCTGCACATTACTAAAATCACCAATCCGAATGAGACTGTTATCACCCCGAATCACAGCACCAAACCAGATGCTGACCTGACGCCCCAATTCGACCCGCCCGATCACGGTTGCGCTTTCTGCAATCCAGCCATTCCACGGCTGCTGTGTCGTTGTTGGTGTATATCCCTGAAACTTATACATCATAATTCTGATTTCCTTATTGTTGTGACATTGAAATTTGTCACTTTGTCATTTCATGTAAATCGACTGAAAGTGGTGCTGTATTCAGCAAAAATGGCCATTCCTTATCGTACTTTAAACCATATTTGAATAAGCTGACCAGCATCCGTGCGGTGAGCCCCCAAACAATTTCTTGTTCAACATGCATACTCGGAAAATATAAAGTTTGTTGCTGATACTGGACTGCATGCGGCTGGGTGGGTGTTTCCATCAACTCTTGCAGCGAGACAAAGAAAATTCGATCAATTTCAGTAGGCTGTGCCACCAGATCGACCTGCGCAGGAATCAAGCCTACAACAGGTTTGACACTCAAACCGCTTTTGGATTGCAGCATCGGCAAATCACCAATTAACTCAACATCGTAAGGATTTAATGCCGTTTCCTCATGTGCTTCACGCAGTGCAACCGCAATATTGCTACTGTCTTCAGGATCGCGTTTTCCGCCAGGAAAAGACACTTCTCCTGCATGTTGATTCAAATGTTTAGAACGGCGAGTCAGCAGAACTTTAGGATCATCTTCTTTAGTAATGGCAATCAGTACCGCTGCCTGTGCAGGCTCTACATGTCGGGCAAACCGTAACTGTTTCTGTAAATGATCAATCAATGTTTTTGTACTCATGTCATCACCTATTTTTTGCTGTTCCCTGTTCAACGCTCATGCAAATGATGCGAAAGCTCAATTTTTCAGTTATGCTGAACCATCTCTTTTTTCACCGATCATTCATTATGAACTGCTGCGTAAAATGTGGACACCCTACAGCCGACCAAATCCCTTTGGGCGATAGTAAATTTCGTCAAGTCTGTACACATTGTGGCAATATTCATTATGAAAACCCAAAGGTTATTTGTGGTGCTTTAGTGACTTGGCAGGATAAAGTCTTACTATGTCGCCGTGCGATTGAACCACGTTATGGTTTGTGGACATTGCCCGCAGGTTACATGGAGCTGTTTGAAACCATGGAACAAGGTGCTGCACGCGAAACCCTTGAAGAAGCTGAAGCCGAAATTGATATTGAAAAACTGTACTGTATGTACAACATTCCCCGTATCGGGCAAATTTATGTGCTGTTCAAAGCCTCGCTAAAAGATGGGAAATTTGGTGCAGGGCCTGAAACCATCGAATGTCGCCTGTTTGCTGAAAATGAGATTCCATGGGACGATTTAGCCTTCCCAAGCGTACAACACACCTTGCAGCATTATTTTGCTGATCGTAAATCTGACCAGTTTCCAATGCATATGGAAACCATTGGTACACGGATTGACGAAACAGGCTAAAACTCAATACCTCATCATGCCTAGTCCCGACTAGGCATTGATTATCTGCGTTAATTGCTTCACTATTTGCCTTTCTTTTTTGCAACCTATTGTTATATGTCCAGTTGCTATTCCCTGCAAAAAGCACTATCACAATTTGACTTTTCCACAGCCGATCTATTGCTGCGTTTACAACAGCTCACAGGTTTGATTTATCTCAATGATGATGATCATCCTGTGATTGCGTTTTTACCGCAACAGTACCAGTTGATTCAACATCAACACACCCAGCATTTTGTGCGTGATGCACAATTTGGTTATGAAGCTCAAGCGCAACATTTGTCACTTGAAGACTGGATTCATTGTCAGTCCAATCCAGCACAGTCAACTGCAACCCAGTTTCAAGGGGGATGGATGGGTTTTGTCGGTTACGACTACGCAGCTCGTCAGGATGTTGAAGCCCCCTTACATGCCCAGCCTGCATTGTATTTAGGGCAATATTTATCGTTTCTGAAACATGAACATGCACAAGGTTGGGTGTTTTATAGCTTAGAAAGCCCTGAAATCGCTGAGCAAATTTTTCAAAAAATACAAGATCTGCTTCATCTCGAAGCGCCAAAAACTACATTCCAATTAACCCAAACTTGTCAGGCACGCTGGTCAAAAACTGAGTATATTCAGGCTTTCAATCACATCATTGATTATATTCGTGCGGGCGACTGTTATCAGATTAATCTGACCCAGCAATTTATTGGACAGGCACAAGGTTTACTGCTTAAAACTGCTGAGCAGTTCTGGCAACTGACCAATGCCCCTTATGCAGGGTATTTAAAAATTGGCGAATTTGAATTGCTCAGTTGTTCGCCTGAGCTGTTTATTGATTTTCAGGCACAGCAGCAGATTATCACGCGCCCGATTAAAGGCACCATGCCTCGTTATACTGACCCTATGCTAGATGCTGAGTCAAAACAGCGCTTGAGCCAGTCCGAAAAAGATCAGGCTGAAAATCTGATGATTGTGGATTTGCTGCGTAACGACCTGAGTGTCTATGCTGAAATTGGTACAGTCAAAACCAATAAACTGTTTGAAATTGAAAGCTTTGAACAAGTGCATCATATGGTCAGCGAGATTCAGGCAAATTTGAAATCTGAAATTCAACCTATGCAAATGCTGCTTAAAGCCTCTCCAGGTGGTTCAATTACAGGCGCACCGAAAATCCGTGCCATGCAAATTATTGCCGAACTGGAACAGCAACCACGTGGCGCCTATTGTGGTTCGTTGGGTTACTTTAACCAAGATGGTACGGGACGCTGGAATATTCTGATTCGTTCAGTACAGAAGTATCAGCAGGAAGTGTCGATGTGGGCAGGTGGTGGCATTACCATTGCCTCTCAAGCAGAGGCGGAATATCAGGAATGTTTTGACAAAATTTCTGCGATGCTGAATTTACTCAATACGTGGCAGACTTGAAGCTTAATTTTACAATGAGAATAACAAGGCTTTTCTCATTGTAAAAATCTTGAATGTCTAGCGACAAACGATATCAAAAGCTTCTTGATAATAAGGTGTGATATAAGAGCCTTGCGTCCCGTATCTCTTGAGATGTGCTAAGGTCTTAAACTCAAGGATGTCATAGCTATAATGCGTTTCACCTGTATCACCATTTATATATTTCGCATTATTAAAACCTGAGATAAATGCAGTATTAGAAGTTAAGCCTTGATATAATTCACCTTTATAATCAACAATTTCTCTCTTTTTACAATTAAAAAGATGATACTTGATTGCCGACTGATACGGTGTTTCTGAATCAAATTTTACAGGTTTCGAAAATTTCTCATAAATCACAGCTTGTTTGAGCGAGCTATTTATTCTTTTAATTGAATTCTTATCAAGGTAATGCTTACCCACATTGGTTTGCCCAATTAAAATTAAATCAGGGGTATAAGCAGCTGAGTATGAACAATATAAAAGACTAAATAAACAAAGGATTTTTTTCATCAATTTTCTCATTATTTTTATTAAACAGATCAACTCGCAGCCGAAACTGCGAGTTTTTTTATTTTAAAAACAGCTTATAAAATCTGATTTTTCAAGGTATCGACCAGACGCTGATTTTGCTCAGTCGTGCCAACCGTAATACGCAAGTATTGGTTAATACGTGGTTTATTGAAGTAACGCACGATAATACCTTGCGCTCGTAACTCAGCCGCCAACTCGCCTGCATCACGCTCAGGATGTGTTGCAAAAATAAAGTTGGCTTTCGATGGCAATACCTTAAAACCAACGCTGGTCAAATCTGCCACCAACTGCTCACGGCAATCAATCACTTTTTGGCAATGCTCGGCAAAATAAGCCTGATCTTCAAACGATGCAACCGCTGCAGCAATCGCAAAACGGTCAATCGGATACGAGTTAAAGCTGTTTTTAACTGCTTCGAGTGCCGCAATCAGATGTGGTTGTGCAATCGCAAACCCAACCCGCAAGCCTGCAAGAGAACGGGACTTCGAGGTTGTTTGACACACCACCAGATTTTCGTATTTGTTGACCAATGCCACCGCAGATTCTGCACCAAAGTCCACATAAGCTTCGTCAATCACCACAACACGGTCAGGATTGCCTTGTAACAACTGTTCGATTTTGTCGAGTGATAAGGCAATACTGGTCGGTGCATTTGGGTTGGCAACAATAATGCCGCCATTTGGCTGCTGATAATCAGCAACGTCCACTTCAAACTGCTCATTTAATGGCACAGTTTTCGTGTTTATACCAAAGAACTGGCTATATACAGGATAGAAACTATAAGAAATATCAGGCGATAAAATTGGCTGATCTTGCAGGAAAAACGCCTTAAAAATATGCGCCAAAACTTCATCTGAACCATTACCCACAAAAACCTGTGAGACATCGACATGCTGCTGTGTTGCAATAGCTTGCTTTAAAGCACTTGCATCAGGGTCTGGGTACAAACGTAACGCATCCGCCCCGTCTGCCAACACCGCTTGTACTGCTGCCACAACTTTTGGTGATGGTGGATATGGGTTTTCATTGGTATTCAGTTTGAGTAAATTTTGAATTTTTGGCTGTTCGCCTGGTATATAAGGCTCAAGCTCGCGAACTTCTGGGCTCCAGAAGCGCATTTGCTGATTTGAAATATTCATAGTGCAATCTCAAAAAAGGGCTGAAAAAACAGCCCCTAAATCTATATCAATAATTAAGCAGGCTGATAACGGTAACGTGCAGAACGTGCATGCGCATCCAGATTTTCTTCTTGCGCCAAAATGTCTGCAGTTTTCGCCAGTGTTTTTACACCCTGCTCAGAACACATAATCAAGCTTGAGCGTTTTTGGAAATCATAAACACCCAGTGGTGATGAGAAACGGGCTGTACCTGAAGTTGGCAAAACGTGGTTTGGCCCTGCACAGTAATCCCCAATCGCTTCAGGCGTAAAACGTCCCATAAAGATCGCGCCTGCATGACGAATGTCTTGGCTCATGGCTTCTGCATCATCTAAACACAATTCTAAATGCTCAGGCGCAACCTGATTAATTAGCTCAATCGCTTCTGCGCGGTCTTTGACCAACACCAATGCACCACGATTGGCAATTGAAGTACGGGCAATCTCTGCCTTTGGCAACGCAGCCAAATGTTCTTCAATCGCTTGTTCCACTTCATTCAAGAAATCTTCATCTGGCGTGATCAAAATCGCTTGAGCCACGGTGTCATGTTCTGCCTGTGACAACACATCCATCGCGATCCATTTGGCATCGTTCTGACCTTCGGCATACACCAAAATTTCAGACGGCCCTGCAATCATGTCAATACCAACCTGACCAAACACCGCACGTTTTGCTGCTGCCACGAAACGGTTACCTGGTCCTGTGATCTTGTCTACACGAGGAATGGTTTCTGTACCATATGCCAATGCCGCAACTGCTTGTGCACCACCAATGGTAAACACGCGATGTACCCCTGCCAAATACGCAGCCGCCAGAACCAATGGATTTAATTCACCATTCGGTGCAGGCACAACCATGATAATTTCAGGTACACCCGCAACATGTGCAGGCACGGCATTCATGAGCACTGACGATGGATAAGATGCCAAACCACCTGGCACATAAATCCCGACACGGTCTAATGGAGTAACTTTCTGCCCTAAGGTATTACCCAGATCATCGATATAGCTCCAGCCATCTTGCTTTTGTGCCTGATGAAAAGAACGAATACGGTTGGCAGCCAGCTCCAGCGCTTCACGCACTTCTGCGTTTAAACCCTCAAATGCAGCTTTAAGCTGAGCTTGAGACAATTCAAGATCTGAAAATTGATGCGCTGGATGTCGATCGAACTGCTGAGTTAATTTAAGTACATGTGCATCGCCATGTTGGCGCACATCGGCAATAATCTGGTCTACAGTTTTGAGCAGTTCTGGATCATTGACTGTTTCAAAAGCCAATAAATTAGCGAAGGCTTGCTTGAAGTCCTGCGCTTGAGTCGATAAACGTCGCATCAATTTACCCACAAGGTGTTTAAACAAAAATGAGGTTTTAGTTTACCCTGTTTCAGCTGACTTGTGGATAACATCTCGACATCTATCACAAAAGCTTGATGGAAAATTACTTTTATGAAGATAGATAAAAATAGAGTGCGATAAAAATTCGTTCAATGACAAGAAACTTCACGTTCTCAGATTCATATTATTTTGAGCATAAAAAAAACCGCCAAAATTTGACGGTTTTTTCATTCGCAAGCAATTACTTTTGCTTTTGACGCTCATTCACAGCAATTTCAAGCTGCGAAATAATCGGATTCAACAAGACTTGTTTGCGTTTAAAGCTGGCTTTGTTAACGATCAAGCGAGAAGAGACTTTACAGATTTCTTCAAGTGGTTCTAAACCATTGGCACGCAAAGTGTTTCCAGTATCCACCACGTCAACAATATAATCACCCAAGCCGACCAATGGTGCTAATTCCATAGAACCATACAGTTTGATCACGTCGACTTGCTCGCCCAAGCTTGCATAGTATTGACGGGTCAAATTGACATATTTGGTGGCAATCTTGAGGCGACCTTGCGGGTGAACCATCCCCACTTTGGCAGCAGTCATTAAACGGCAATTGGCAATTTTCAAGTCCAATGGCTCATAGACATTTTGAGCACCATGTTCCATCAACACGTCTTTACCAGCAACACCCAAATCTGCCGCGCCATTTTCCACATACGTTGGCACATCTGAAGCACGTAAAATCAAAATACGAACTAGTTTATGCGTGGTTGGGAAAATCAATTTGCGTGATTTTTCTGGGTCTTCAAGCAGATTAATGCCTGCAGTTTCCAGTAAAGGTAAAGTCTCTTTTAAAATTCGACCTTTACTGAGTGCTAAAGTTAAACCATGATCAAAATTACCCATGACGTTAAAATTTGGATCATCGTTTCTAAACTCGTTCATTTCTTATCCACTTACTCGTTTAATTTTTGCGCCAATACCTTGCAGTTTCGCTTCAATATGCTCATAACCACGATCAATATGATAAATACGATCAATCAGGGTTTCACCTTCTGCGGCAAGCGCTGCCAACACCAGTGAAAATGACGCACGTAAATCAGTTGCCATTACAGGTGCAGCCGAAAGTTTCTCAACCCCTGTCACCACCGCATCATTGCCTTCCACCTGAATATTAGCCCCCATACGTGACAATTCAGGAACATGCATAAAGCGGTTTTCAAAAATAGTTTCTGAAATCGTCGCAAAACCACGACCAATTGCATTGACTGCCATGATCTGAGCTTGCATATCAGTTGGGAAATCAGGATGCGGTAAAGTGCGGAAGCTAACAGCTTTAGGGCGTTTACCTTGCATGTCCAACTCGATCCAGTCCTCACCACGAGTCACTTCTGCACCCATTTCCTCAAACTTGTCGAGGACACATTCCAGCAATGCAGGATCAGTATGCGTGGTTCTGACACGCCCACCCGTAATCGCAGCCGCAGCCAAGTATGAACCTGTTTCAATACGGTCAGCCACCACGGCATAGTCACAGCCATGCAAACTCTCAACACCTGTCACAACCAAGGTGTCAGTGTCTAAGCCTTCAATTTTAGCGCCCATTTTAATCAACATGTTGGCTAAATCGGTAATTTCAGGCTCACGTGCAGCATTACGAATAGTCGTTACACCATCAGCTAGTGTAGCAGCCATCAAAATGTTTTCCGTACCGCCGACAGTCACCATATCAAAGATGACTTCACCACCTTTTAAGCGTCCGTCAACTTTGGCATGTACATAACCATTCTCAACTTCGATATGCGCACCCAAAGCTTCAAGTGCTTTTAAATGTTGATCCACAGGACGTGAACCGATGGCACAACCACCCGGTAAAGATACTTTCGCTTCACCATAACGAGCCACCAATGGACCAAGCACCAAAATCGAGGCGCGCATGGTTTTGACCAGATCATACGGTGCAAACTGGTTGTTGAGTGTTGAAGTATCGGCTGTAACTGTATCACCAGCATATTCAATGGCAACACCCAAGCCTGCAATCAGCTTCACTAGTGTATTGACATCGCGTAGGTTTGGCATGTTAGAAATGCGAATCGGTGAATCGGCTAAAATGGTGGCAGCCAATAGCGGTAATGCCGCATTTTTTGCCCCAGAAATCCGCACTTCACCTTCTAGCTTTTGACCACCTTGGATCAGAAATTTATCCATAAATCCTTAAGCTCCAAACAAGCTAGCTTTGCGCCATTCTTCTTTTGTCATTGCGCGAATCGTCACGGCATGCACTTCGCCACTGGCAATGTAATCATTCAATGGTGCATAAACGACTTGTTGACGAGCAACTGGACGTTTACCTTCAAACTGATCATCGACAATACGTAGGTCAAACTTTCCCGCTTGTCCACTCACAACAACTTCCGCATGTGGAAAAGTTGCTTTCAAAATTTCAGTGAGCTGTTCACTATTCATGGTTAAAAGACCTCGTGTAAGACCTACGTTGTAAAAGCTGGTTATTTTACTATATCTAAAAAAAATTATTCATTAGGCAATCGTAAAATTGCCATAAAAAAAGAGGTTTATAAAAAACCTCTTTTCCTTAAGTTAAAAATTAAACTGGAACAATAACTTGTGGAAAAATCGTTTGCATTTTACGATGTTTTTCCAGTTGTTTTTTCATTTTCTCAGTTAATTTCTGAATGGAAGTATACATATCATCGGCACAAGCTTGTGCAAAAAATTCCACACCAGGTAAACGAACAATCGCTTCGGCAATATGATTGGAACTGCCTTTACGAGAACGTTTATCAAGTTGATGATCTCTAGAGAGTTTCACCTGCATACTATTGACCTGATCAAAATGTTTGGTCATCTGGTCAAACTTAGTGCGAATATTTTCTTCTATCGCAGGTGTAATTGTTAAATGATGTCCACGAATTGTTAATTGCATACCACTATCCCTCATTAATGTTCAGGATAAAGATCGTCACGGCTCATGATGAATACAATCTTAGTTCATTTGACTATCATTCGATCATGTTGAGCCACTCCAAGAAAACAAATTCATCATGTTGTCATAATGAATCTTTAGAATTAACAAATTCACCTGTTTAAATCAATACTTTTCTGTCAGAAGATGACGGAATGTTCAATGATTCGCGATATTTGGCAACCGTACGCCGTGCCACATCAATTCCATCCTCTTTCAATAAATTAGCAATTGCGTTATCAGACAATGGCTTACGTGGGTTTTCCACCGAAATCATTTTCTTAATCATGGCGCGAATCGCTGTTGAGGAACACTCCCCACCTGCTGTTGTGCCTACATGACTTGAAAAGAAATATTTCAGCTCAAACAAACCGCGCGGCGTCAAAATATACTTATTGGTCGTCACCCGAGATACAGTAGATTCATGTAACTCAACTTCTTCTGCAACATCACGCAGCACCAAAGGCCTCATCGCTTCTGGGCCTTGTTCCAAAAAGGCTTTCTGATGTCTAACAATACAACTTGCTACTTTCAGCAAAGTTTTATGGCGTTCATCAACACTTTTAATAAAATTTTTGGCTTCCAGCATTTGATTGCGCAAATACTGATTGTCAGCACTTTGATCAGCGCGGCGAATCATACTGGAATAAAATGAATTAATGCGTAATTTCGGTATGACATCTGGATTCAACTGAACTTGCCAATGATCCTGTTTTTTCATCACAACCACATCAGGAATCTGATATTCCGACTCCAACAAATCAAAATCACTACCTGGATACGGTTTTAAAGTTTTAACCAAATTAATGGCAGCTTTTAATTGCTCTGCATTTAATCCAGTTTGCTTCATCAGTTTGTTAATGTCATTAGTAACCAGTAATGGATAATACTCAAGCATTTTCAAAGCTTCATAACGTGAAGCCGTCGTTGCCGGAAGATATTCCAACTGGATTTTTAGACACTCTGCCAAGTTACGTGAGCCAATTCCAATCGGATCAAGACGTTGCAAATGCTTTAAAACAACCAGAACTTCTTCATCTTCAATAATGTCATCGTAATCTAGTTCTTTTAATAAATGCTGTGCCGACGCTGTAATTTCTTCAATTTCAGCATCCAGAAAACCTTTTTCATCCAATGAGTCGATAATACAATAGGCAATCAATTGATCAATTTTAGAGAAATGCAATAAATTGACCTGATTAAGCATGTGTTCTTGCAAGCTTAAATGGCTTTGGCGATTATCTTCACGCTCTTCAAATTCTGCTGCACCCAATGCTGTCGATTGATGGGTATAGACCTCATCCCAATCGGTATCAACGGGCAAATCATCAGGTAAATAATCGGCATTTAACTCTTGGGTTAAATCCTTATTTTCATACTCATGCTCTGCCTCACTATTACTATCGGCATCCGCACTCGACAAATCTTCGACTTTTTCAAGTAATGGATTACTTTCTAACTGAATTTGAATTTCTTGTTCTAATTCAAGGCTAGAAAGCTGTAAAAGTCGGATAGCCTGTTGCAATTGTGGCGTGAGCGACAATGAGTTGGCAATTTTTAATCCTACAGACAACTTCATAAAGATTTCTATCCCAAGAGACCCAAGCAATTTTTATGCCGTTCTTATGGTTATAGCATATAGTTAATAAAAAACATACAAGAAAACGTAAATTATACCCGCCTCAAAACAGATAAATATCCACCTTTACCTATTTTAAATAGGTCTACAATACTGAAAATTTCGCGTAAAAGCCCAACAATTTGAATTAATATAAAAGAGTTATCAATGCTTGACCATATAAATTGAAGAAAATTAATATCTTCGTATTCTCAATACACTTAGGATTTAAATTTTGCTTACTCAAGAGAAAAAAATATTTTATTTCAATAACATTTTACCAATAATATTACTTTCAACATTAGTAGGTTGCACCAGTCTTGGACCACATAGTGGCTCGGTTGCTTCTCGCTCTGTACGTCTATCTTCAGGGTTACAAAAAGCCTATACGGTATCGCCATCCAAAGCACAGCGACTTTCTCCAATGATTATTCAAAGTGCCGATCAGTACCAAGTCCCTCCATTACTGGTTGCTGCACTCATTAAGCAAGAATCTAACTACAATAGTGCAGCGCACTCAGCTACAGGTGCAGTTGGCCTCACACAAATTATTCCAAGCTATTGGCAAGAAAAATGTGTGGGAGATTTACACAATGAAGCGACTAATATCCAATGCAGTGCCTATATTTTAAATCACTACCATGAATTATCAGGAAGTTGGTTTAAAGCCACAGCTTATTATAATGTTGGACCAACAGGCTATGAATCCAGTTTTTGGACACGACATAAAGCCAAGAAATATGCACGTCAGGTTAGGCGTCACGAAAAAGAGTTAGAAGCAGCATTATAAATTTCGGACAAAATAGATTTAAGCCCAATCAAGATATTGGGCTTACGTATTTATTAAATGCGTTACAAGGATTTTAAAAATGTGACCACGTCTGTATTTCCAGCCATTTCTGCAAGCTCAAGTGCCGTATATTTAACCCGATGATCGATTCTTGCACCTTTACTGATTAACAATCGGACCACATCTAAATGGTCGTTTTCAGCAGCAGCTTGCAGTGCACTATAACCTTCATCATCGGTCTGATTTGGATCTGAACCATCTAGTAATAATTGTTCAACTTGTTCCATATCACCTAAAGATGACCAATAAACAAGCTCTGGTAAGTGAAGTTCTTCATCATCTTCAGGAATTGGAGTGAAAGAATTGAGTTTCATGATTAAATGACCTAATTTTCTTAAATAATTAAACAGTTGGGTTTAGAGAGCGAATATCGAAGAAAGTTGGCTAGCCATACATAAAGGATGGTACTGTTAAATATATAAATATACTACGAAGCGGGAACAAGACCATAGTGTGCCATCACTGCAAGAATTTGCGTAATGTCTGGCGGTTCACCAGCATTGACTATGCTGGCAACGTCACGAAAATACTGTACGCCAATATCAGGTGTTAGCATAATGAGTACGCGTGCCTTCTCTTCATATGGATTACTAAATCCATGCACGGAACCTTTGGGCGTACACATCACGTCACCTGGATGCAAATCACGTGTAACATCATCTACCGAATAACGTAATATTCCCTCAAGGACGTAGATGCATTCTTCATTATGGATATGGCTATGTGGTGGCGGGACATTCGATCCTGAAGGAACAGTCAATTCAAATAATCCCATCCCCTTATGAACAGATCCATCAATCAGGTATTTAATTTCTAGCTTTCCGATTTTCACTAATTCCGATTGAGTCATTTTCGGCTCCTGAGGAAAGTGCTTAGCTAAATTTATACAGCGTATATGCTATCTATATCACTATTCAGTAAATAAAGTATAACTATTTTGACTTAGTCAATAATTTTATATTTTTATAATTGTCAATACAGGCTATTTTAGTTTGATTATTTCATCTCACGCATAAAAAAGCACCCCCAAC
>NZ_JBTKVD010000020.1:0-32224 GCF_054454555.1 Acinetobacter sp. ANC 4636
ATTTTTTTATTTGCGCACTAAAAATTATCTATTTTAGCGCACAGATTAAATTAGCGTTTTACTGCAACTTTTTCACGCTCACGGCTACGCACAAGCTTTTCAACTTTTTCACGAGCACGCTGACGTTTTAAAGGTGAAAGATAGTCTACAAATAATTTGCCATCGAGATGATCCATTTCATGCTGGATACAAACCGCAAGTAAACCATCAGCTTCTATTTCAATTTTTTCGCCATCAAGGTTTAACGCCTCTATTTTGACGCGTGACGGACGTTCAACTTTATCGTATATTTGAGGAACTGATAGGCAGCCCTCTTCATAAGGCTGTATTTCTTCAGTTAATGGTGTGACTTTAGGATTAATAAAGACTAAAGGCTGATCTTTATCTTCAGATAAATCCATGACGATCAACTGAATATGACGGTCAACTTGAGTTGCAGCCAAACCTATGCCAGGAGCATGATACATCGTTTCAAACATATCTGCGGCAAGCTGACGAATTTCATCAGTAACTTCTTCAACAGGTTGTGCAATGGTACGCAGACGTGGGTCTGGGAAATTTAAAATGGGTAATAAGGCCATATGCCCTCCTCACAAATACCATTTATTTAACGGCCCTATGAAGAGCATGCTTCATAGAAAAATGTTAAGTAAGTTGGTTATTATAACGCAATTACAAATATCCATTTAGGAATTATGATAATGAAAAAGGTTTTACAGGGGACTACCTTGGGGTTTAAAAAACATGTTCTTGCAGTTGCTTTGGGTCTAGGTTTGGGTCTCGGCAGTCTTTCGATGGTCCATGCCGCATCACCTAATGTTGCACCTCTAACTTTAAAAACCAGCGCACCACACGTTTATGTTGTACGTAAAGGCGATACGCTTTGGGATATTGCAGGTAAATTTCTCAAAAAACCTTGGCGCTGGCCTGAAATTTGGGCACATAACCGTCATGTGAAGAACCCACACTGGATCTATCCAGGTGACCGTTTGTTATTGTGTTCTTTTCATGGCAAGCCTTTGGTAGGTAAAGATGAAGGTGATGGTTGTGCAGGGATTATTCGTCGCCATATGGGCAGCATCAACCTAAAACCACAGGTTCGTGTTGAATCTTTAAATGATGCCATTCCTGTGGTTCGTCTCAGCGACATTGACGTCTGGTTATATCGTGCCAATATTGTTGCACCTGAATCACTCACCAATACACCATATATTGTCGGTGCTGCCGATAACCGCTTGCTGGGTGGTAGTGGGCAAAAGATTTATGCTCGTGGCAATGGTTTAGCAGTCGGTCAGAATTATGGCATCTACCGCCAAACTCAACCTTATCTATTTAAGGATGCTCAGGGTAAAGAATATAACGCGGGTATCGAGCTTATTCAGGTTGCAAGTGCCGTATCGACTGCCGAAAACAATAATGGTGACCTGACGACTTTAGAAGTGACTAAAAGCTTCAATCAGGAAATCCGTCGTGGTGATTTTGTCTTGCCTGAATACCAAAATGACTTGCCTTCAATTTTCTACCCAACGAGCAAAAATGAAGTGACTGGAAATGGTCAAATTGTTCGGGTGCTTGGTTCAATTGGTCAAGCAGCAAAACGTAGTGTTGTGACGATTGACCGTGGCTTGCTAGATGGTGCAAAAACTGGACAGGTGTTTAGTGTTTACCAACAAGGTGAAGTGATTAAAGACGTCAAAACAGGACAACTCGTGACTTTGCCACAAGAAGAAATTGGCACAATCATGATTTTCAAAACATTTGACCATTTAAGTTATGCTTATGTGTTAGAGAGCAGCCTACCGATTAAAGTGGGTGCATCAATCCAAGCACCTTCAATGTCAGACTAAGGGTGTTTTATGCTGAACCAGATCAGCAAGTCTCAACTCGACAGTCTTCGCTTGTGGTATTTGGTTCAGCATTCTTTATCGAGTTACCAGCAACTGATTCACTTCTTTGGAAGTGCGGAACAGGCAACTACACCTACAAATTTGCAGCAATGGTCAAAACTCAGGCTACATAAAAATCATGTTCAACGCGCCGAGCAGTTTCAACAGGCGAGTGAACAAAAGAATTTCCAGAGCATGCTCGATTGTTTAGTACAGCATTGCGATTTTATTTGTCTCGCTGAAGACAGCAATTATCCGACACAGCTACGACCTTATGCAGATAAACCTCCCATTTTGTTTGGGCAAGGTAATCTTTTTAATTTAAGCCAGCCGCAAATTGCAATTGTGGGTAGCCGTAAAGCCAGCCCACATGGCTTACAGATCAGTTATGATTTTGCGTATTATTTGGCAGAAAAAGGCTTTTTTATTACCAGTGGCTTGGCTCAGGGAATTGATCAGGCAGCACATGTTGCAGGTATTAAGCATCAAAAAACCATTGCAGTCATGGCAACAGGTATTGAACAGACTTATCCTGCTGCCCATGTACAGCTCCGTCAGCAAATTGTGGCTGAAGGTGGCTGCGTGATTACTGAATTTTTACCCTTTACCAAACCGTTACAGCACAATTTTCCTCGACGTAACCGTATCGTCAGTGGTTTAAGTTTAGGTGTTTTGGTCGCTGAAGCAGCGCTAGAAAGTGGTTCCTTGATTACGGCCAAACTGGCAGCAGAACAAGGCAAACAGATTTTTGCTATTCCTGGGCATATTTATAGTGAATACCATCGGGGGTGCCACCAACTAATTCGCGAAGGCGCAACCTTGGTAGATCATCCTGAACAGATCATTGAAGATTTGGCATTACCAACCCAATGGCAAATTCAGCAGCAAGATAATCCCACTGCAGCAACATCGGATATTCCCGAACATTTACAGACCTTATATCAGCAACTCGACTGGGTTGGGCAGGATCTAGACACGCTTGCAAGCAAGTTCACCATGACGATTGATGAACTTACCGCACAACTGATGGAATTGGAACTTTTAGGCTTGTGCTTACAACAGGCAGGGCGTTATAGTCGTTGCCGTGCAGCAACTGCACCCTGCTTTTCTTAATTCTCCATAGAGCGTAAAAACATGATCACCTATTCAGTGGAACATGCCGCCGAGCTTTTGCAGCACGGTCAAGTGTTAGCTTATCCAACTGAAGCCGTTTGGGGTTTAGGTTGTGATCCGATGAATCAGCAAGCATTTCAGAAAATTTTAGCCCTGAAACAGCGCCCAATTGAAAAAGGTGTCATTTTGCTTGCCAGTGATGTTGAACAGGTTGAAGCCTTACTCGCACCGCTTGATCAAACTCGTCAACAAGAGATTATTGCGAGCTGGCATAATCGCCAAGCCCATGAGCGTGGTTTGACTTGGCTTCTTCCCAATCAGACAGCGATTCCTGAATGGATTACAGGTCAGCATCCACGGGTTGCAGTTCGGGTTACCAACCATCCTCTCTGTCAGCAACTATGCCGAGCTTTTGGCAGTTTCATTGTATCGACCAGTGCCAACCCCGCAGGTCTGGATCCTGCATGCAATCTAGAGCAGGCTCAAGCCTATTTTGCAGATCAGCTCGATTATCTGGATGGTGAACTTGGGCAAAGCCCTTTACCCAGCCGAATCATTGATGCAGTCACTGGGCAAGTCATTCGTGATTAAGTGTTTTTTTAAATTAAAACAGTTAGGCAAAAAAAAGCTCAGCCAGAAAGTAAGAGGCTGAGCGTATAAAACTGTGATGTTTACACATCTATAGGGTTTCAACTAAAAATCATATGATCTTTGTCTGATAACGTTACTAATTATGACGAAAACATAGTTATTTTAACAATAGTTTTTATGTCTAAGTTGACTAATTTAGTCAGAATAGTTTTCCTCATAGAATATCCTCCAAATGAGCCATGCTTTTTTATAAAAATAGATCCCTGATTCCACTTTTATTTTTAATGAAATTATTGTGCATTTGGTATAAAAAACGACCAAAATAAATTGATCGTTTTTTATACAGATTGGTATTTTTATGGCGAAATTTAGCTGAATTAGTGATAACGGCGCAGCATTTGCCAGATACACACAAGAAGCAAAATCGCAAAAAACACACAAGACCATACAGATAAAGGCTGGCCCAAGAATGTCCAATCAATTTTGGCACATTCGCCCGAACCCGTCAGCACTTCAGCAAATACTTCTTTCAAGGGTAAAACATCAATCAGATAATTTAAACCTGGCCCACAACTCGGCACTTGGTCAGGTGGTAAATGCTGTAGCCAAATTTGGCGCGCGGCAACCCCTGCTGACCATGCCATACCCAATCCAGCAAGGAAGGCATACGCGCGCTTTAATTTATCCGAGACTGGATTGTGAATCAGGGCAAGCAATGCGACAAGTCCCATCGCAATCAGCCCAAGACGCTGAAAAATACACAGTGGACATGGCTGTAAACCTTTGACATGTTCGAGATACAGCGCAAATGACATGCCAATAATACTGATCAATACCAACAAGGCATTGACAAGACGATAACTCAAGCGCAAATGCTTTCCCCTTATTCTGTTTTAGCGAAAGTTCGCCAGATATTCTTTAAATGTGGGCTGTGATGTCTGTTCAAGCTGTTGTTGTTGCTGCAATGAAGCGTCAACCAAATCCTGAAAATAATCCTGTGTATCATCAGACAAGCGATGCTGTTGATAAGCTTGAGTATGTATTTCAGCCAACTGGCTTCCCAAACGCCATGTTCCACCTGCTTGCAGCATGTCATCAATAACCTGTGCTGAAAGCGTGGTTTTGGGATCATCAATTCGCTGTTGCATCACGGTCAAAGCATCGACATAAATCGTGGTCAATTCAATTTGATCCAGCACTGTTGCAACAGGACGCATCGCATCTAGATGCAACTGTAACCAGTCGGCAATAGCATAACTTGCAGTTAAAGTTTGAATAGTGGCATTTTCAGCACGCCCACGTTCCACAACTTCTGCTTGATTTTTCTCAATTAACTCCTGCTCTGCAACAGAGATTTCAGGGCTATCTTGTAACAAACAGTACAATGCCAGACTTTCTAAAAACCCTGCGCTATTGGTCTCGATACCAATCGGGCTATAGGGGTTAACATCGACCGCGCGTAGCTCAATATAAGCTACGCCACGTTTTGCCAAAGCTTCAGATGGTGTTTCGTTACCCTGCGGAACTTGTTTCGGACGCACCAAACTGTAGTATTCATTTTCAATTTGCAAGATATGATCATTGATCTGAATCGGCTCACCCTGTTCATCATCTAGCCCGAGCTGGCTAAAGGCAGGATAAGGCGTTTTCACCGCAGCTTGTAACCCTTGCAAGTAGCCTTGTAAATTGTTGTAGTGAATACCCAGTTGTTTTTGTGCCGAATTCTGATAACCATGTCGTCCCATACGCAACGCTGTTGCATATGGCAAATACAAGGTACCGCCCACCAATGGTTGTAGTTTATGTTCACGCCCAATCAAAAAGGTCTTACAGACTGCGGGGCTTGCCCCAAGCAGATACATCACCATCGGTGTCAGGCGGATAAAATTACGAATCAAGCCAAAGTAACGATGGCTACGATAATCTTGCAGGCTTAGGGCTTTGAGCTCTGGGTCTGGTTCATGCTGTTGTAAACGTTCAAACAATTGGTCTGGAAACGAAATATTGTAATGTACCCCAGCGATGGTCTGCATACGGCGCCCATAACGCACTCCCAGACCTTTACGATACAAGGTCTTAAAACGTCCAATGTTGGATGAACCATATTCTGCCAGTGGGATTTGCTCTTCATCCTGATCCAGCATACATGGCATCGACATGGGCCAAAGTTTTTCGCCTTCTGGCAAATGCTGGTTAGCGACATGATGAATATTGCTTAAATAGTTCAGGGTGTCGGCAATATTTGGCTGGGGCGGTGTAATGAATTCTAATAAGGCTTCAGAATAATCCGTGGTGATGTGCGGATGGGTTAAGGCAGAGCCTAAAGCAACGGGATGTGGCTGTTGTGACAAATAACCATCGGGCTGCATGCGTAAAGTTTCACGTTCAATACCGCGCAACATTCCTGTGACTACAGATGCGTCTACCCAAGTTGGCACAATAGTTTGAGAAACGGCGTTGGGTTGACTCATGTTCTTCACTCACTCGAATTGAAATTATCATCTAGATCAAATGGACAAATTATACTGATTATCATGACAGTAGGTATCAAATAATGATAATGGGCTGTTGCCACGCAAAATTGTAACCATAAACTGCCATGAGCATGCATGAAAAATGTGAATTGCATTGAAAAATAATTGCAAAACGATGCTCAATACAGGGCAAAAGTGAAAATAGCCAATGACTTGCCCGCGCATCGCAGGTTCATACTGCAAATCTTTTATTTCAGACCAATGGTAATCACCTCAGAAATAAATAGATAAAACAATATCTTAAATTTTATATCCTTTTATTTATCCCTTGCTTATTCATCGTCAATCCACAATCATGATTAAAAATCATGTTGTTTGATAACAACAAAATCTCAATTGATTCTTCCAAGCATGACCTTCATGGTAATGGATATAGGGTCGCTACAGCAGAACGACAAGTCGCATTTTTATAATGCATTGATGATCAACGATTTTTAATAAAATGTCTCGATTTTGGAGCAGCCATATGAACAAATTGATTCCATGTCTGAGCTTGAGTCTCGCACTCGGTCTGTCCGCCTGTAGTACTCTGCCCAGCAAGCCCCGCACATTTGACCAGTTGGGACAATTTTCCAGTTATCCACTCAACAACCAGACTTATCGCATTGGTTTCAAAGCCAAGTCCGATTTAAGTTATGGTACGGCTGAAGAAATTACTCTGGTCAAAGCCGCACAAACTACTGTCAAAAATGGTTTCCACTACTTTAAAGTGCTGAATGACCCAAGTAACCGCACGCAACAACCACCGCGTAAAGCAGTCGTGTATCCTGACCCAATGTTCTACCCGTATAGTTTCCGCCATCCTGGATTTTATGACCCGTGGTACAACATGCCACAAGTCGTCACCATTGACCCTGTTGAAGTGTCCTATACAATTGAATGCTATAAAGATCAGAAAAATACCCCGAGCGATGCCTTTGATGCCTTTCTGATTTTAAAATCAATCGGGCAAAAATATGGCGTCAGCAGCAATGGTGATGTTCTCTTGCCTGCGACACCTCCTCATTAATGTGACCTGTTAGGAATCTACATGAGTCTGACCACTCAAACCACCTCAACCAATTTACAACGCAGTAAACGCTTTGCCAGTATCGCCTTAATCATAGCTGTACTGGCATGGTTGGCACTCATGCTCTTGGCGAAGTTTCTACCCAATGATGTATGGCTCATTCATATTCTGATGCTATCAGCAGAAGCAGGTGTGGTGGGTGGTTTAGCAGACTGGTATGCAATTACGGTATTGTTCCGTAATCCTTTCGGCAAAATGCCGATTCCGCGTTTCCTGCTCGATCACACCGAAATTATTCCACGTAACAAAGCCCGCATTGCCGAGTCGATGGGGCGTTTTGTGCAGGAAAACTTTTTATCACCTGAAGTGGTTGAGCGTAGCCTGAAACAAACCGATTTGAGTCTGAGTGTTGGGCGCTGGCTTGCTAACCCTCAAAATAATGCTCAGGTTACTCAGCTTATGCAGCAAAGCCTGCCACAGATACTGGACTTTGTTGGACAGGAGCAAATTGCTGGGTTTATTCAAAGTAACAGTGTGCAATGGGTACGTAATACCCAAATCAACAGTTTAGCCAGCGAAATGTTGCGTGCCGTTTTGGACAATGACTTTCATCAGGATTTACTTCAACGAGGTCTGGATTTGGCACACGACTGGGTCACCTTCCACCCTGAACAAACCCGTGAACTGACCCAGCGGATTTTTCAGGAACTGGGCGTATGGAAGATTGCCAAAGGCTTTCACTGGATCGGGATTGATATGCAGCAACGCATGATTGACAGTCTGATTGGGAAAGTCGAAGCCATGTTGGCAGACCCTGAGCACCCGTGGCGACAGTATATTGAAAATTATGCACAAACCCTGATGTTAGAACTGCGTGATCCCGACAGTGAAGCCAGTCTGCGCCTGAATACCACCAAAAACGCCCTGCTCGACAGCCCGCAAATGCTGAATTTTATCAGCGGTGCGGTGGTGATTTTATGCAATGCGATCAAACAGGACTTACAAAAAGAACCATCAGGCATTGCACAAAACCTGCGGGCGGCGATTGAACTGGTCGGGCAAAACCTGATGGAAAATGACAAGGTTCGTGAAATTCTTAACCAGCGTCTGAGCCAGTTGGCAATTCAAATCAGTGATCAATACAGTAACAAAGTCATCCTTTTTATTAGCCAGCGTATTCATGAATGGGATTCTTCGGAAATGATTGGCAAAATCGAAAATGAGGTTGGTGGTGATTTGCATATGATTCGGGTCAACGGCGTGATCGTTGGCGCATTTATTGGGTTATGCTTGGGAATGATTCGCGCAGCGATTGAATACCTGATTTAAATCAAAAATTAGAGAAAAACCTTCATGTTGTCATTCCCGTCCAAACTCCCTACTCAGGGCGTCACCATCTTTAGTCAAATGTCGGCACTCGCACAGCGCCTGAATGCGCTCAATCTGTCACAGGGTTTCCCTGACTTTGCAGCCCCTGAAGCACTGCTCGATTGTCTGGTTGAGGCAACACGACAGGGCTTTAACCAATACGCCGCAGGTGATGGCTGGTTGCCACTACGTGAACAGGTGGCGCAGCAGTTTGCACAACGTGATCAGTTGCAACTCGATATCACACAAGAAATTACCATTACTTCTGGCGCAACCATTGCATTGTACTGTGCCATTCAGGCATTGATTCATGCAGGTGATGAAGTGATTATTTTTGATCCGAGCTATGATAGCTACGCGCCTGCGGTAGAACTGGCACAAGGCGTGAGTGTACGGATTCCCCTGCTTACACCTGATTTTCAGGTGGACTGGCAACGCGTCAAAGACAGTATTAACTCACGTACCCGCATGATCATTATCAACACACCGCATAATCCAAGCGGAGCGATTTGGTCAAAACAGGACTGGCTAACCCTGATTGAATTGATCGAAGCACACAATATTGTCGTGCTCTCCGATGAAGTCTATGAACACCTGATTTATGACGGGCAGCGCCATTACTCGGCATTGTCGTTTCCCGAATTACGCCAGCGTAGTCTTGTGGTCGGCTCGTTTGGCAAGACTTTTCATGTCACAGGCTGGAAAACCGGTTACTGTGTGGCTGCACCTGAGCTGATGCATCTGTTTCGGCAGGTATACCAATTTGCTAGCTTCTGCGGCAATACCCCGTGCCAAGTGGCACTCAGCCAATTTATGCAGCAGCATCCGGAACATATTCAGCAGCTCGCCAGTTTTTATCAGCAAAAACGTGATCAGTTTAATGTCGGGCTGGCTCAGTCCAAGTTTATTTTTACACCGACTCAAGGCACATATTTTCAAAATGTTGACTATAGTCAGATTCGACCTGATCTGAACGATGTTGAGATGTGTCAGTGGCTCGCCGAACAGCATAAAGTGGTCGCTATCCCAATTTCGGTCTTTTATGCACAGCCACCAAAAAACTTGCGTTTACTACGCTTTTGCTTTGCAAAAACAGAGCAAACCCTTGCCCAAGCCTGCGAAATTCTTGCACAAGTCAGCTAAGTAAATCTGATACCTGCCTGCACTCGCCAAATCTGGTGCAGGTATGGTCACAACCATTATTTAACAAACTGATTCAAAATAAATAATTTAAATTTATCTATGTTATAAATATGGTAATTTTCAACAAATATGTAGATTTTTCACACAATAACAAAAATTCTATGCTTTAATCAAAATTGATTCAGTATATTAAATCAGACTTCTTCATCATAAGGATTGTGCCCACCATGAGCACCATAATTACTCGCGAAATTCAATATACCGCGCCAGATGGTAAAAATTTAGTTGGTTTTTTTGCAGCACCGCAAAGTGATACCCCAGTTGCAGCGATTCTGGTCGCGCCTGAATGGTGGGGGCGTAATGAATATGTGATTCAACGGGCGAAACAACTGGCTGAACATGGCTATGCGGCATTTGCTATCGACATGTATGGTGATAAGCAAACCACAGAACAAGCCAGTCAAGCCAACACCTGGATGATGGAAACTTTCCAGCAACCGAATACGATTGTTGAGCGTGTGACTGCGGCGCTGAGTACATTGGCAGCACAACCTGAAGTAGATGCGGCTCGCCTAGGTGCAATCGGTTTCTGCTTTGGTGGAAAAGTGGTTTTGGACTTGGCGCGCTCTGGTGCAGACATCAAAGCTGTTGCCACGTTCCACGGTAACTTGTCGACCGCTGCTCCTGCTGAAAAAGGCAAAATTAAAGCAGAAATCTTAGTGTTACACGGTGAACTCGACAGCATGGTCACACTCGACAATGTCGAGAGCTTCAAGCAGGAAATGCAGGCTGCCGAGGTTAAGCATGAGGTGATTATTTTAGCCAATGCCAAACATGGTTTTAGTAATCCACTTGCGGATGTACGTGCCAAAGCCAATGGCGTTGACCTTGGCTACAATGCGCAAGCCGAACGTGCAGGATTAGATGCGATGTATCAACTACTCGCACGCGACTTGCAGCCTAAACCCGATTTTCTTTGATTGCTGTTGATTAAGTAGGAGGCCACCATGACTGAGCACTGTGCTTATTGCGATTTTGATGACTATGATGTGATTGCCAAAAATGATTTTGGTGCGATTTTCCCAGAGCCTCACCCTTTGTCTGAAGGGCACATGGTGATTGTACCGCTACGCCATGTCAGTTCGTTTTTTGATGTAACGGATAAAGAACGCAAAAGCTTGCTGTCACTACTTGAACAGGCACGCAATGAGCTAGAACTTCGCTATCATCCCGAGGGTTATCACATCGGGTTTAATGATGGTAATGTCTTTGACGAAGTTTCACAGCACTTACATATCCACGTGATTCCACGTTACAAAGGGCAGCAGCTCAAGCTTGATGAGCGTTGGGGAATTCTGCAGCCGTCTGATGTAAAATAACTGGCTTTCTCCAAGCAGTGAAGATCTCTCAGCATATCTTCACTGCCTTTTTTATGTGTGCTTGACGTATACTACCTCGCGGTTCTGAGGTGCTATGTTCATGTCTGATTTTTCGTTTTCCGATGCTTTACTCACTTGGTTCGACCAACATGGTCGGCATGATTTGCCGTGGCAAATTGCCGATGATCCCTATAAAGTCTGGGTCTCAGAAATCATGTTGCAACAAACCCAAGTAAAAACCGTGTTGCAATATTTTGATCGTTTTATTCAGCGTTTCCCAACGGTTAAAGCGCTTGCTCAGGTCAGCTGGGATGAGGTTGCACCTTACTGGGCAGGCTTGGGTTATTACGCTCGCGCACGCAACTTGCATAAAGCCGCCCAAATCGTCGCAGCGCAAGCAGATTTCCCCCAGACGTTAGAAGGCTGGATGGCACTTCCCGGCATTGGGCGCTCTACCGCAGGTGCAATGATGTCTTTGGGTCTACGCCAGTACGGCGTGATTATGGATGGCAATGTCAAACGCGTGTTGGCACGTTTTTTTGCCATAGAAGAGGACTTAAGCAAACCTGTACATGAACGTGAGATGTGGGCACGTGCCGAGCAGCTTTGTCCCACAGAACGTAACCACGACTATACCCAAGCGATTATGGATTTGGGGGCAACCATTTGCACCCCGAAAAAACCGCTGTGTCTGTACTGCCCAATGCAGCAGCATTGCCAAGCGCATCAGCAAGGTATTGAAACAGAACTGCCTTTCAAGAAAGCCAAAAAACCTGTGCCTGTGAAACAAGCCGAAGTGCTGTTGCTGCGCCATCAAGATCTGTGGTTGTGGCAACAGCGCCCTACCCTAGGATTATGGGGAGGCTTGTATTGCCTACCGATTTTTGCAGAGCCAAATGAACTGGAACAACAACGCAACATACTGGGCTTAGCCAGCACCCAATACCTGACTCAAATTCGTCATAGCTTTACCCATTTCACTTGGGAGCTGAATGTACAACAAATTATGGTTGACAGCGATGAGATGGAACATCTACAAATAGAACTTGGCGGTGAATGGCTCACCCCGCAACAGGCAATTGACCGAGGCATTCCAACAGCCATGAAAAAACTGATTCAAAGCGTTTAAACAAATCTACGGCATGCTGTTGGAAAATACTGATTCAAAGGACACTGTATTTTGCGTTTTCTTTCACATGCTGTTTTAATTTTAACGGTCATCGTTTTGGCTGCATGTAGTTCAACTCCCAAAAAAACTACACCACTGCCCAGCCAGCAAGTCAGCCGCCTCAAAGCAATGCGATTAGGTTTTCATCTCCCCATTCCTGTCAAAGGCATTAAAGCAGATCAGCTCACTGATACATGGGGTGCTTCACGCAGTGCGGGACGCCGGCATGAAGGAATTGATATACTGGCACCTCGCGACAGCAAAGTAACCAGTGCCACCGAAGGTCTGATTGCTAGCCTACAAAGCAATACGCTCGGCGGCAATGTGATCTGGATTTTAGGGCCTGCGGGGTCTTGGCATTATTATGCCCATCTGGAAAAATCTAAACGTGGCTTGAAAGTCGGAGATTATGTGCATACTGGTGACCTGATTGGCTATGTCGGCAACAGTGGCAATGCACAGCATACCGTCACCCATTTACACTATGGGATTTATCTGGATGGAAAAGGTCGCGGTGCCGTCAATCCATTCCCCTATTTACGTTAGGAAGTCTTGTTTCATGTCTGAAGCCCTCATACAACGTCTGGTTGAATTTGCCGAATCGGGCAATCAACAAAAAATCCAGCTGCACGGTCAGTGCTATCAGGGCTGGATCATGGAAATTGCAGAAAATGGTCTACTGATTAGCACGGGTTATAATGATAAGGTCGGTAAAGATGTGTGGCTGTCTCTGGAAGATTTACAACAAGCCGAACTATTCTACTGGGACACAAAAAATGATCAGTGGACAAGCTTCTCCCTTTAAATTTAAAAAATAACAATCAGGAATTTTGTCATGTCACTACAACGCTGCCGCTGGTGTTCTGATGATCCACTGTATATCGACTACCACGATCAGGAATGGGGCAAACCTTTATATGACGAAGCACAACTATTTGAATTGCTTTGTCTTGAAGGTCAGCAGGCAGGGTTGTCCTGGATTACAGTACTGAAAAAACGCGACTGTTACCGCCAGCATTTTTTTCAGTATTCAATCCAAGAGATTGCTGAACTCTCCGATACTGACTTGGAACAAAAACTGCAAGATGCAGGTTTAATTCGCCACATCGGCAAGCTCAATGCTATCCGTGCCAATGCACAGGCATGGCTTGCCTTAAAACAGGACATAGGCGATGTGGTGACATGGTTATGGCAGTTTGTCGCTGCCAAACCCATCAATAATATGGTGCCGAATTATCGTCAAGCCCCTGCACAAACTGAAATTAGCCAGAAACTCTCCAAAACTTTAAAAAAGCACGGCTTTAAATTCATTGGAGCGACCACCTGCTATGCGTTCATGCAAGCCTGTGGCATGGTCAACGATCATGAAGATGACTGCTTTTGTAAATAACAATACATCCATAACAAGGAGTGCGTCATGAGTGAAAACCGAATTCGTAGCTATGCAGCATTAACCGCCAAATCAGCTTTAGTTGCATACGAGTTTGATGCGGGCGAACTGCAACCGCATCAGGTCGAAGTCAAAGTGGAATACTGCGGCTTGTGTCACTCCGACCTGTCGATCATTGATAATGATTGGGGAGTTTCCCAATATCCAGTAGTGGCTGGACATGAAGTCATTGGCAAAATTATACGCTTGGGCAGTGAAGCCAAAGGCTTGAAACTGGGACAACGGGTCGGGATTGGCTGGACAGCAGAAACCTGCCAAGCCTGTGACCAATGCCTTGCAGGACAACAAGTGCTGTGTACAGGTGAACATAAAGCCACAATTGTCGGGCATGCAGGCGGTTTCGCCGATAAGGTTCGTGCAGGCTGGCAGTGGGTGATTCCCCTTCCCGATGACCTAGCCCCTGAAAGCGCAGGTCCCTTATTGTGTGGTGGCATCACTGTTTTTGACCCGCTGTTAAAGCATCAGATTCAAGCCATTCACCATGTCGGTGTGATCGGGATTGGTGGTTTGGGGCATATGGCCATCAAACTCCTCAAAGCATGGGGCTGTGAAATTACCGCATTTACCTCAAATCTCGATAAAGCCAAGGAACTCAAAGCTATGGGCGCAGACCATGTGGTCAACAGTCGCGACAGCGCAGCGCTGAAAGCCCAAAAAGGCAAATTTGATTTATTGCTCAGTACTGTCAATGTCACACTTGACTGGACAAGCTATTTGCATACGCTTGCACCGAATGGCAGCGTGCATCTGCTGGGTATTCCACTGGAGCCGATTGCCACACCTGCCAACTTGCTGATTAGCGGTGCCAAATCAATTACAGGCTCACCGACAGGTTCACCTGCGGCATTACGTAGATTGCTCAACTTCGCTGCCCGCAAAAATATTG
Organism: Acinetobacter sp. ANC 4636; assembly: GCF_054454555.1. Lineage (NCBI taxonomy): Bacteria > Pseudomonadati > Pseudomonadota > Gammaproteobacteria > Moraxellales > Moraxellaceae > Acinetobacter > Acinetobacter sp. ANC 4636. Next base: position 14,528 of record NZ_JBTKVD010000020.1, read on the forward strand.
CCCCACAAATTGAACTGTTCCCGATGTCACAGATTAATGACGCGATTGCCCGCTTGCACTCGGGTCAGGTACGTTACCGCGTGGTACTCAAAGCCGATTTTGACTAATTCACAGTCGTATTTCCTGACAGTGGCAAACCCATCAAAACCGTTTGTCACTGATTGGGAAAACCTTGTGCCAGTTGTTCTGCCAAAAATTCAATCAACAGTCGCACCCGTTTCGGCAAATGCTCTTGCTGATAATACACTGCCTGAATTACCTGCTCTTTAAACACAGTCTGCTCGGTCAAGATCGGAATCAGATCCTGTTTTTTCAAATCCTGATGAATCATAAATTCTGACAAACAGGCAATGCCATTGCCATACAATGCCAGTTTACGAATCGTTTCCCCTGTATTTGCCGTCAAATCAGGACAGATTTTCAGGGCTTGCCCCTGTTTTAAAATTGGCCAGACATTCAGGTGTGGATGCTGACTAAAACCAATCAGTTGATGTTGCAATAAATCATCCACTGACTGCGGACAACCATGTTCAGCCACATAACTAGGGCTAGCAGCCAGATACAAACGGCTACGAATCAAAAATTTGGCATGTAACGAAGAATCATGCAAATTGCCAATCCGAATCGCCACATCGGTTTTTTTCTCCAGTAAATCCACAATCTGATCATTGCTGTTTAGTTCAATCTTAATATGTGGATAGCAACGGCGAAATTGCTGAATCAGGGGCGCCATGACATGCAGCACAAATGAGGTTGCTGCATCAACCCGAATCAAACCTGCAATATCACTGTCAGATTTCAACAGTGCATCTTCCGCCGCTGACAGATCATTTAAAATTTGCCGTGCGCTTTGCAAAAACAACTGCCCTTCCTGCGTCAGTTTTAAACGGCGTGTCGTGCGTTCCAACAGGGTCACACCCAGTTTTTGCTCCAGACGACTCAAGGCGCGGCTAACGCCTGACACGGTTTGTTTCAGCAAATCAGCGGCGGCTCCCAAACTTCCTGTATCCACGACGGCGATAAACACCTGTAACTCTTCGATGCTGGATTTCACCTTTCACCTATTCTTGATAAATCATCAAAAATATTTTGCATATTTGCGTATTTTTCAGCAACAACAAACCAAGCAAAATAGTCAACATCTGAAAATAACTGAGTAGATCCTATGCATATTCCTCGTTTTGGTTTAGGAACATTCCGTCTAAAAGATCAGGTGGTGATTGATTCAGTCAAAACTGCGTTAGAGGTAGGCTATCGTGCTATCGATACTGCCCAGATTTATGACAATGAAGCACAGGTCGGGCAAGCCATTGCTGAAAGTGGCGTAGCGCGTAATGAACTGTTTCTGACCACCAAAATCTGGGTGGATAATTTTAGCCCTGAAAAATTTATTCCAAGTCTGAAAGACAGCTTGCACAAACTGCGTACCGATGCGGTCAACCTGACCTTGATGCACTGGCCAGCACCGAAAATGGGGGTGAATATCACCGAAGTTTTGCAGCTTTTACTCGAGGCCAAACAGCAAGGTCTGACCGAGCAGATCGGAGTTTCCAACTTCAATATTGCCCTGACCCAACAGGCGATTGATGTGATTGGCAAACAGCACATTGCCACCAATCAGGTTGAACTGAGTCCGTATTTGCAAAACAGTAAATTGGGCAGTTTCTTACAGGCTCAAGATGTTGATGTCACGTCTTACATGACTTTGGCCTATGGCAAAGTGCTGCATGATCCTGTGTTAAATGCCATTGCCGCTGAGCATCAGGCATCGAGTGCTCAAGTGGCACTGGCATGGGCATTGCAAAAAGGTTTTGCCATGATTCCTTCTTCAACCCAGCGTGAACACTTGTTGCATAACTTACAGGCACAAGCGTTACAGCTCAGTGCTGAAGAGATGCAGCAAATTGCACAGCTAGAACGTAACGGACGTGAGATCAACCCTGAACAGCTCGCGCCAGCGTGGGATTAAAGGATCACCCATGAAAATCAATTTACCGTTACTGGCTTTAGCGATTGGTGCATTTGCGATTGGCACCACTGAGTTTTCCCCGATGGGCTTATTGCCCAATATTGCGCATGACCTCGGCATTAGCATTCCCACTGCGGGCATGCTGATTACAGGTTATGCGCTCGGTGTGATGATTGGCGCACCGATCATGACCTTGTGGTTTGGGCATTTTCCACGCCAAAAGGCTTTGATTATCCTGATGGCAATTTTTACCCTCGGCAACCTGATCGCGGCAATTGCCCCCAATTATTTAAGCCTGATGGGCGCTCGGGTGATTACCAGTTTAAATCACGGCGCATTCTTTGGGATTGGTTCGATTGTGGCAACCAGTGTGGTACCCAAAGACAAGCAAGCCAGTGCCATCGCCATGATGTTTATGGGGCTGACCATTGCCAATATTGGTGGCGTGCCACTGGCGACATGGTTCGGTCAGCATATTGGCTGGCGCAGTTCTTTTACGGGAATTGCGGTGCTTGGCGTTATTACCATACTGTCCCTGTATAAAGCCTTGCCACAAGGTTCAGTGGGACAAAAACCCGATGTCATGCAGGAGCTCAAAGTTTTGACCCGTCCCGCGGTGATGTTGGCACTGTTAACCACCGTGATGGGTTCAGGCATTTTATTTACCCTGTATACCTATATCGCGCCGACACTCAGCACGATTACCCATGCATCACCGACCTTTGTCACCTTCATGTTGATGTTGGTCGGGTTCGGGTTTTCAATTGGCAACCACTATGGCGGCAAGTTTTCCGATCAGTCGATTGACCGTACCTTGATTGGCTTTTTAGTAGTTTTAATGGTGTTGATGGCACTGTTCCCAATTTTAGCCAAAACGCCAATTGGCGCAGCCATCTCGCTGATTATTTTCGGTGCAGCGACCTTCGGTCTGGTTCCACCACTACAAATGCGGGTCATGTCAGTTGCCTATGAAGCCTCTGGACTGGCATCTTCCGTCAATATCGGGGCATTTAACTTGGGCAATGCGCTAGGTGCCGCACTCGGTGGTGCTGTACTCAGCATGAATCTGGGTTATGCCGCTGTTCCAGTCAGTGGTGCAGTTCTTGCCGCGCTGACCCTAATTTTGGTGTTGGTGCAAAAACGCCTGTATCAACATGACAATCCTGCTGCTTGCCAAGCATCAGCCTAAAATACAAAAAGCCAGTCACAAGACTGGCTTTTTTATATCTGGCAAGATCTTACAAGCCTAAAACATCTTTCATGTCGTATTTGGCTGCATCACGTCCTACAACCCATGCCGCTGCGCGTACTGCACCTGAGGCAAAGTTCATACGGTTGGTGGCTTTATGTGTCACTTCTACACGCTCGCCTTCACCAATAAACATCACGGTATGTTCACCAACAATGTCGCCACCACGGATGGTTTCAAAACCAATGGTTTGACGATCACGTGGACCTGTATGCCCTTCACGACCATACACCGCCACTTCTTTTAAGTTGCGACCCAAGGTATCCGCAACAGCTTCCCCCATCATGAGTGCCGTACCCGATGGTGCATCGACTTTATGACGGTGATGCGCTTCAATGATTTCAATATCAACCGTATCGCCAAACACTTGTGCTGCAAGCTCTAGCAGTTTAATCGAAACATTGACTCCCACAGAATAGTTGGCTGCATACACCACTGGAATCTGTTTTGCTGTGTCATTGAGCAATTGTTTTTGCTCATCTGACAAACCTGTGGTACCAATGATCATCGCCACACCTGCATCACGGCAGATTTTCAAATGTTGTTCAGTCGCCACAGGTGCTGTGAAATCAATCACCACATCCACATCTGCCAAAACCGCTTCGAGTGAACCTGAAACTTTCACACCTACCGCACCAATACCTGCCAGCTCGCCAGCATCTGTGCCGACCAAAGAACTTTCTGGGCGTTCTACCGCTGCTGCAAGTTGATAACCAGCTTGTTGCACAGCCTGAATCAAGATGCGACCCATACGACCGCCAGCACCTAAAATGCCGATACGTGGTGATGTAGACATGTTGTCATTTCCTAAATTTTTTAATCAATGTGCTTACTATAACAAAACTTATTTCTATGCATGTGCAATCTGATATAAAAAAACCTGCTTTTGGGCAGCAGGTTTTTTCTAAAAATCAATCAGACAGATCAGTCAAATAAACGATCAAAGAATGATTTTTTCTTGGCACTTGAATGCTGATCATTGCCATCCATGGTTGCTTGCAACTCTTTGAGCAATTCACGTTGACGTGCAGTCAAATTCACTGGTGTTTCCACCACAATACGACAGAGCAAATCACCGACCATGTTGTTACGTACAGGGCGAACGCCTTTGCCGCGTAAACGGAACACTTTGCCGTTTTGCGTACCTTCAGGAATTTTCAGACTCACACGACCATCAAGAGTTGGAATCTGGATTTCTTTACCCAAAGCGGCATCGGCCACGCTAATCGGCACATCCATATACAGGTCAGCACCATCGCGCTGGAAGATTTCATGTTCACGCACCACAACTTCAACATACAAGTCGCCTGCCTGACCATCACAAATCGCTTCGCCTTTCCCTGTAAGACGTACACGATCGCCATTGTCCACGCCTGCAGGAATAGTCACTTCTAGCGTTTGCTGACGATCTGTCACACCTGAGCCATGACATTTCTGACATGGGTTTTTAATGATTTTACCTTGTCCGCGACAAGTACCACAGGTTTGCTGTACAGAGAAGAAACCCTGCTGCATACGCACCTGACCTGCACCATGACAGGTTTTACAGGTTTCGACGTCATTCGGTTGTTGCGAACCTTTACCATCACACGCCTCACACGGCGCAGGTGCAGTAAAGGTAATGGTTTTTTTCACGCCTTTTACGGCTTCTTCAAGGGTTAGTTCCATCACATAGCGTAAGTCGGAACCACGGCGCTGACGTTGCTGTTGACGTCCACCACCACCAAATGCTCCACCGAAAATATCGCCAAATTGACTGAAAATATCTTCCGCACTAAAGCCACCAAAGCCGCCGCCAGCACCACCACCAAAGCCACCTTCAAAGGCATTGTGCCCCATACGGTCATACATGCTGCGCTTTTCACCATCGGAAAGCACTTCATAGGCTTCTGCTGCTTCTTTAAATTTTTCTTCAGCTTCAGCATTGTCAGGGTTGCGGTCTGGGTGGTATTTCATCGCCAACTTGCGGTAGGCTTTTTTAATTTCATCATCACTAGCAGTTTTAGAAACGCCTAAAACCTCATAATAATCACGTTTAGCCATGACAGGCGATGCTCCTCACGGAATTTCAAATAGAACAACTTCCAAGTAAAGTTGGGATCTTTACCTGTTTTACAAGGCAACAGAGTGAAAAAAATCGTTAAATTAAAATACTGCTTTCTTTTTGAAATACTTAGACAAGCCTTGAATAAAGCAGTTTAAGAAATACATCCACGCAATAAAGGCAAAAATCACACCTGCGACTGTACAGCCAGTGACCCAAAGCATGTCATTCCAAGCATAAAATGCCAATGGAATAAACCATAGCCCTGCAAACACGCCCATCACCATAAATAAAATCACACTACGCATCACCCAGATGCCATGTGCCTGAATCCAGACTTCAGCTTGAGAACTATGAGCAACTTTAGCTGCGAGCAAATATGCAATTAATCCTGTCACAATCGTAAATAGTGCCAAAAACATAAACATATACGCCATTGTTATATAATGACGATGCTGCTCAACCTTGTCTTGCGCCATGGAAATTTGACCCCTTCACGACATAGGACATGCCCTGAAAAAATGATATATACGATTTGGGAAAATTGACCTGTTACTATAGGTGAGTTTTGTAATTTTCGCATCCTTTTCCATAAATTTTTTCCGCCAAAAACTAGACTATTTCACAAAAAAACAAGTTTTTTCCTAACCTGTCAGTCATCTACTGGCAATTTGCCCGAGTGATCTGAATTTTCCAGTCAGCCGCCTACTCAAAACCAACATTTTTTCCGAGCTTACACGACCAATGGCTAAAGGCTTTTCTAGATAAATTTGTTATGTTTAGATAAAAGCGACACTCTGATATAAAAGACAATTCTCTTTTTATATTTCAATAGACCATAGTTCATCCCATAAGGAATTTAAATATGGCACAACATATCGATGCTCCATTACGCGAAGACGTCAGACTACTGGGCAATTTACTGGGAGAAACCCTAAAAGCTCACGCAGGTCAGGACTTGTTTAATCAAGTCGAACAAATTCGTGCTCTCGCCAAGGGCGCTCGTGATGGACAAATCGAAGCGGAAAAACAGCTAGAACAACTTTTTCTCAATCTTGAAGATAAAGAAATTTTACCGCTCACGCGTGCCTTCACCCACTTCCTGAATTTTGCCAATATTGCTGAACAGTACCACGTGGTACGTAGCCGCCGTGCCAGCGAATTCGATGAAAATCAGCCCTCTCCAAATCCGCTCGAACCTTTATTTGAAAAATTTAAACAACGACAAATTTCGGCAGAAACGCTATATCAACAAATTTGCGATTTAAATATTGAACTGGTACTGACCGCGCATCCAACTGAAGTTAGCCGCCGTACCCTGATTCAAAAATATGATGATATTAACCGTTGCCTCGAACAACTTGATCAGCAAAAACTGACCCCGAAACAGCGTCAGCAAGCCTTAGAAAAACTCAAACAACTGATTTGCTCAGCTTGGCAGACCGATGAAATCCGTCGCCAAAAACCAACCCCAATTGATGAAGCAAAATGGGGCTTTACCGTCATTGAGCAAACTTTATGGCAAGCGGTACCGAAGTTCATCCGTGAGCTGAACGAACTAGTTCAGGTACATTGTGGACAGACGTTGCCAACCCACATAACCCCTATCCGTTTTGCCTCATGGATGGGTGGTGACCGCGACGGTAACCCGAATGTCACCCATGATGTCACCCAACAAGTGTTGTGGTTCTCGCGCTGGCAAGCCACCGAGCTATATTTACGTGACCTCGAAAGCCTGCGCTGGGAACTGTCGATTCAACAATGTTCAGATGAACTACGTCAGGTACTTGGTCGTGAACATGCCGAGCCTTACCGTGAATATTTACGCGATCTGCGCGAACGCCTACGCATTACCCGTCAGTGGCTGTCTGACAAACTGCAAGGTCTGGAAACCATCGAAGACCATCGGGTGATTCGCCATAAAGAAGAATTGCTTGAACCACTACTTCTTTGCCACCGTTCTTTAATTGACAGTAACTTGCCTGAAATTGCCAATGGCAACTTGCTCGACTTTATTCATCGTGTGCACTGTTTCGGGATTGAACTGCTGAAACTCGACATTCGTCAGGAATCGGGGCGCCACCGTCAGGCGCTGTCTGCGATTACTGAATATTTAGGTCTAGGCAATTTTGAAACTTGGACTGAGCAGGCACGTCAAAACTTCTTGCTCAATGAACTGCAAAGTAAACGCCCGCTTCTACCGAAATTACTCAATGAACCAGAAGATAGCCTGATTAATCATCCCGATGTTCAGGAAGTTTTTGCGACCATGCGCACACTGGCAGAACAACCTGCTGAGTCTTTAGGCGCGTATATTATTTCAATGGCAGAACATCCGAGTGATGTCTTAGCAGTACTGCTACTACAGAAAGAAGCAGGAATACAAAAACCATTACGCATTGTGCCGTTATTTGAGACCCTCAAAGATTTGGACGGCGCTGCCCACACTATGAATACGCTATTCAATATGCAATGGTACAAACAGCATATTCAGGGCAAACACGAGGTCATGATTGGTTATTCGGACTCGGCCAAAGATGCTGGCTTTATGTCGGCAAACTGGGCGCAGTACCGTGCTCAGGAAGAGTTGACTGCGGTTGCCCAAGCGCATGATGTCCGTCTGACCCTGTTTCATGGTCGCGGCGGTTCGATCAGCCGTGGTGGTGCACCTACTCAGCAAGCCTTATTTTCACAACCACCAGGTTCTATCTCAGGTTCGATTCGCGTCACCGAACAAGGCGAAATGATCCGCTTCAAGTTTGGTATTGAAGGTGTTGCGCTGCAAAACATGGAAGTCTATACAGCGGCGACTTTAGAAGCGACTTTGTTACCGCCACCTGTACCAAAAACTGAATGGCGTGAACTGATGCATCAAATGACTGAAACTTCGGTCAAAGTCTATCGCCAGACTGTGCGGGAAAATCCACATTTTGTTGAATACTTACGCACCGTGACGCCAGAACTTGAGCTACAAATGTTGCCTCTTGGTTCACGCCCTGCCAAACGTCGTGTCAGTGGTGGGATTGAATCCTTGCGTGCCATTCCTTGGGTATTTGCATGGACACAGATTCGTTTGATGTTGCCTGCATGGCTCGGCACAGGTGCAGCGCTGGATGAAATTATTGCCCAAGAGCAAAAAGCTAAACTGGATGAAATGTTGCAACAGTGGCCGTATTTCCAGACCCTGATCGACATGCTGGAAATGGTGCTGTCCAAAGCCGATGCAGATATTGCCTGGTACTATGAAACTCATCTGACTCAAAATGAGCATCTCCATGCGTTAGGCAATGAACTGCGTCAACGCCTGCAAGATGCCATTGATACCTTACTGATTCTCAAAGGAGAATCAGAGCTGCTCAGTCAAAATGAAGTACTGGATCAATCGATGCGAGTGCGTAAAACCTATTTGCTGCCACTGCACCTGCTACAAGCTGAACTGATGAAACGCCGCCGCGAGTATCTGGCACAGCATCAGGCAGAACACACGCCTGTCGATCATGCCTTAATGGTGAGTATTACAGGGATTGCCGCAGGTCTGCGTAATACAGGCTAATTGCTCAACCCTTATACAACCTGACTTACTCGCCCATGTGGCGAGTAAGTCTTTTTTATTTAAACTAAGCCATTTATAAACAAAATAAATTTATCAACATCTTCATAATTCTTCTGAGAAAAATGACCAACAACAATTTCAGCCTATGTTAAGCATTTTCAACTGAGAGTATCATGTGCGCAATTTTGTAAAGATTTGAGCGCTTTTGTTATGTCTTGGTTTCCAAAATGGCGACCCTACGCGGGACAAATTGATTCTCGCCCTGTATCAACCGATGAATATCTACCTGTTGGACAAAGTGTGGTTTTAGGTATTCAACATGCCTTTGCCATGTTTGGTGCAACCGTTCTTGCGCCGCTGCTCATGGGTTTTAACCCGAACCTTGCGATTTTAATGTCAGGGATTTGTACCATCCTGTTCTTTTTATTTACAGGTGGACGCGTTCCAAGTTACTTGGGTTCGAGCTTTGCTTTTATTGGCGTAGTGGCTGCAGCAACAGGACACATTACAGGTTCAGGCGCAAACCCGAACCTGTCAGTTGCACTCGGCGGGATTGTGGCCTGTGGTGTGCTATATGCAATTATCGGTCTGATTGTGATGCTGACAGGCACACGCTGGATTGAAAAACTCATGCCACCTGTGGTGACAGGTGCAGTGGTGATGATCATCGGCTTAAACCTTGCACCCGTGACCATTAAAGGCGTGGCAGGTCAACCGTTTGAAATGTGGATGGCACTCATCACAGTACTATGCATGGGAACAATTGCCGTATTTACCCGTGGTTTGCTACAGCGCTTGTTGCTACTGGTTGGCTTACTCATGGCATATCTGATTTATGCAATTGCCACCAATGGCTTGGGCTTGGGTAAACCGATTGATTTTTCACAGATCTCGGCAGCAGCATGGTTCGGCATTCCAAGCTTTTCTCACCCGACTTTTGACAGCAATGCCATGCTGATCATTGCCCCTGTTGCACTGATTTTGGTGGCTGAAAACCTTGGGCATATTAAAGCGGTTGGCGCGATGACAGGCGAAAACCTGACTCCACAACTGGGCAAAGCCTTCCTTGCCGATGGTTTGGCAACCACACTTTCAGGAAGTGTTGGCGCACCAGGCATGACCACTTATGGTGAAAACATTGGCGTCATGGCAGTGACCCGCGTTTACTCCACCATCGTGTTTGTGATTGCAGGTTTGTTTGCGATTTGTTTGGGGCTATCACCCAAATTTGGCGCAGTGATTAGCACTATCCCAGGTGCGGTACTCACAGGTGCATCAATTGTAGTGTTTGGTTTAATTACCATTGCTGGGGCAAAAATCTGGCTGGAAAACAAAGTCGATTTCTCCAACAATAAAAACCTGATTGTGGCGGCTGTCACCATTATTTTAGGTGCAGGAAACTTTGAGCTGATGTTCGGTCACTTTAACTTGGGCGGCATTGGCACAGCAACTTTTACTGCCATTATTCTCAACTGGTTCTTTAACCTGAAAAAAGATTAAAGAACCTGATATTGATAGCAGCCGCAAGGCTGCTTTTTTTATGCCATACTGAATCTAATCATAGTAAAAAGACAGGCAACGGACATGCGCCTTGAGATTTTCGATTTAGAATTGGTGCTACAGATTGCCAAAACAGGTAGTCTGACTCAAGCTGCGCAACAGGCAGCTATTTCACTACAAGCAGCGAGTGAGCGCCTGAAAAAAATCGAACAACAGTTCGAGGTCAAATTGTTTAGCCGGCACAGCACAGGAATGCAACTGACCTTCGCGGGAGAAAGTTTTCTGGAATATGCTCAAAAGATTGTGCAATACAGTCATTCCCTGCAACAATATATGCTGCAATTTTCTTCGCAGCAAAAACAGCAATTATGTTTATGGTGTAACTCATCAGCACAAAGTGAATATTTGCCGAAAATTTTACCTGAATATTTACTACAAAACCCTCAACTACAGATCGAGTTACAAGAAGCGGAAAGCGCTGATATCGTCACCGCATTAACCCAAGGCACGGCGCAACTGGGGTTGGTTTCGAGTTTTTTTAACACCAAGCATTTACAGACTTTAGAGTTCGCTGAAGATCCGTTGGTCCTGATCTGCCCAATGCAGCATCCCTTAGCACACAACACACAGATCAACCTTGCTGATGCCCTGCACTTTGCCTTTATTGGCTTAAAGCAGTATCACTCTTTGCAACAATCGATTGAACGTCAGGCACAGCAACTCGGGTACAGTATCGAATATCGCCTACGCCTACCCAGTTTTTCCGCAATTGCACAAGTCGTTGCCGATGGTGTCGGTGTTGCTATTTTGCCACAGCGTGCTGCACAGCAATTACAATCGCTCTATCCGTTTCACTACATTCATCTGCAAGGCGCTTGGGCAAACCGTAAGCTGTTATTGGCATGCCGCCACTTTGATGAGCTGCCTGTTGCCTATCAACATCTGAGTGAATTCTTAATGGAAAAACGAGCTTTGCTTGCACCTGTTTAAGTGTTTAGGCTCATATAGCTTCCCAAAAAAATCAGCCCAACAAAGAAAATACGGCGAAATTTCTGTTCATTTAAACGCTGCCGAATCAGCTTGCCACCCCACATTCCCACTAATGCAGGCAATAATACCAAGCAAGATAATGAATAATTGATGTTCTGTGTCGCCGTTAATTGCTGCTGTAAAAAAACTGCCAGACACAGATTGGCACAGGTAAAGGTCAAACCAAGGGTTTGTACCAGATCATTGCGTTGTAACTGCAAACTTTGTAAATACGGTACAACAGGTATAATAATCACCCCTGTTGCAACAGTCAGCGCGCCGCCTAAATACCCAACAACAGGCGACAAGTATTTTTCATGCGTTTGAAGATTCGGCAACCTCTTACTACATAAGCCATAGATGCCATACAACAACAGCATCATGCCGAGTAGAAAACCACTATGCACATGTGAATCTGCTAAAGTCGGAAAGATGCTCCACGTGGAACCTAACACCACCCCTAGCAGCAGCGTCCAAAAACGCTTTAACAAAACCCACCAGCCACCTTCGCTGAACAGTTGCCAGAGATTGGTCGCCAAGGAAGGAATAATCAGTAAACTGGCCGCCTGAAATGGAGACAAAACAATACTAAGCAATCCCATTGCAACCGCAGGCAATCCCAAACCAATCACCCCTTTGACTAAACCTGCAAACGCAAATACCAGCATCACAAATCCCAACATGTTACTTCTCCCTGAAAACATACATTCATGCTAGGTCAAAGCGATGCGCTCGAATATGCGTATTTTTTGGAGTTGCCTCAAGCATTGCCTGAGGCTTGGTTAAGCTTGTTTTGGAAGTAATTTCAGAAACAAGCATCCTAATGGAATCGACATTTATAAGTTATGAGTTTTGCCCAATCGAGCTGAGAACACATGCACTACCGATGCTACAAAATGCTGAGCGAAAACCACTGGCTTTGAATGCTGTCAAATTTACTTATCACTTTGCAGCCCATTTTTTTGCTCAGGCAAACTAGCAGCATCAAAACTACTGCCTTTCTGTTTAAGGCATACGCTCAATGACAATGATAAATCGTGTCGATTACATATGCGACTTGGAATTGCACTGCGCCGCCTAAGCAACTGCCAAACAGATGCATACAATTCAAGCCAATTAATAATGCTGTAACTGTTCGAAGCCTGTTCCTGTGCGTGAAAACTGCACCTGATTGATCCGATATTCAGCAACCTTTTGAAAAGGATCTTGCTGCAAAATCAACTTTAATTGTGCTTCAGGCATATCCTTGACCAAGATCATGCCTCCTGTTCGTGGTTGCTTTGCGCCTGCGGAAATAAAATGTCCCGCAGCAAAATGTTGCTGTAGCCATTCCACATGTTGCGCTAATAACGCATCGACAGCAGTCAAAGACTGTAAATAGTTCAGTTCGACGATATACATGATTATTCTGCTTTTTTATGCTGATTTTAGATTTGAACCAGTGTGAGGTTTAGTCAGGTAAATGCTGTAATTCTCGTTCAATAAAATGTTGAATCATTTGCCGATAGAGTTTTTCAACCAAATCAGCATCTGCGGAAAAAGCCTCGGCATGCTGGCGCACTTGGGCAATCACCTGTTCAACCCGCTGCGGTGCAGGTACTTCGGCACGTGAATTTTTAAATGCCACAGCATGATCCACATAGGTTTGGCGGGCAGCGATAAGCTCAATTAAAGCCCGATCTATTTGATCAATCTGTTGGCGAACTTCGGCTAAAGAGTTACATTTTTGATGCGTCATTTGTGGTCTGTTGCTTGTATTGTTGTTCGAGTACATGACTAAAAATGCTCTCGATCATCCAGACCCGATACAAGCTATTAAAGACATAACTCTGCCCTGCGATGCGCAACTCTAACACTGGAAAGTCAGGCTGATGTTTCGCATAACATTGTTGGTCATTTTGCTGTAAAAGCTCAGATACATCGACCTCGGTCAATTTTTCAATCTGCAAACTCTGCTGCAAAGCATGAACATGCGGGGCAAATGACAAGTCCTGCCCTTTACTCCATACCGCTTTTAAAATGTCATAAATCACATCAACGCGCTGTTCGTCATCTTCGATGCTATAAAACAAACGTGCAATATTTAAAACCGCATCTTGGGTTGGGCGGCAAAACGGCGTAAATGCCACATCGGCACGTTTTGATAAGCGCGTAGCAAGCGACCAGTCAAAAAAGTCGCGCCCATGGTAACTCAGCGGATAAACCCGCAACTGAATATTATAATAATTTGCCAATTCTTCTTTAATATAAGCTAACAGCAACCAACTAATCGGATCTTCAAGTGCAATATATAAATCCAGCTCAGGATGCATCGCATGAATTTCTGCCAACTCTTCTGCATCACTCATAATGTGTTCACGCCACTCAATATGGTTGATCAAAAAAATCGGGTTGTCAGTCAATAATTTTTGTTGTTTCAGGCGTCGCGTTAAGCGCAGTAAATCATCTACTGCATGATATTTTCGGTCGGCAAATTCAAAATAACTCGCAGCGACAGGTGTATCGATAAAACGACGTTCAGGAAAATTTTGAGGCTGGTGTTGCTGACTTGCCATGGCATACAGGGTTCTGAGTTTGCCATATTGCTGTTGCCACAACATGTGAAATACATCTTCAAGTAAATATAGAAATTGTTCTTCACGTAATGGAGTATTTCTTAAAATGACTTCAGCTTGTTGAATGGCTTCTGCGCTTGGAAGCTCGGGCTGTTCATCATAACCAAAGCGATGTTGGCGTGCGAGAATCTTGGCATCATTGAGACAGTATTGCTGCCATTCCTGTGCGGTCATATTATTCGGTGGTTCTGCTGCCTGACTGGAAATCATCACCTTTAATGGCTTGAGTTCCTCGCTTAAAATTTCATGCAACTGCGGCAATTGCTGTACTGCCAAATAACTGTAAACATCATCAAGGCGCAAATAAATACTCAACCCTTTGTCCGTGGGTAAAACCTCTTGCCGTGATGGTTTCTGGTAAAACCATCTTGATCGAATCGGATCAAACCAACGGCGAAACACAGACATGAGCATAGCCTCTAAAAAAATCAACCTACAGATTGAACAAACAATTTACTGACAAAAAGTACGATCAACAATAAAAATAGCTTTGCAGATGTTGACCTGTTGCAAGTTTAACAAATTTTGCCAAAGTTCCGCTTGTATATTTTTGATATTGGTTTCAAGCATTTTCTTTGCACAATTGCCTCAACAGCGTAATTTGCAAGAATGCTAAATCGCGACACCTGTTATAATTGTGCCTTGCGAAACGATTGAGTGATACTCTTGAAGATTATTTTTGCAGGTACGCCTGAGTTTGCGGCTGAAGCCCTCAAAGCCTTAATTCAAACTGAACATGACATTATTGCCGTTTATACCCAGCCTGACCGTAAGGCAGGACGCGGACAAAAACTCACCGCTTCTGCCGTCAAACAGGTTGCTTTGGAACATAATCTGCCTGTCTATCAGCCTTTACATTTTAAAGCCTCAACCGAAGAAGGCTTAGCAGCGCAGCAAGAGCTTGCCGCGCTCAATGCGGATGTCATGGTGGTTGCCGCTTATGGTCTGATCTTGCCACAAGCAGTGTTAGACATGCCTAAATATGGCTGCCTGAATATTCACGGTTCGTTGTTGCCACGCTGGCGCGGAGCAGCACCGATTCAACGTGCGATTGCCACAGGTGACCATGAAACTGGCGTAACCATTATGGCAATGGCAGCAGGTTTAGATACAGGCGATATGCTGTATAAAACCTATTGCCCAATCACGGCACAAAATACCTCGGCAAGCCTGCATGACAAGCTTGCATTACAAGGCGCAGAAGCGATTTGTGCGGTTCTTGCATCAGAACAGCAACTACAAGCTTATCTGGCACAGCGCGAAGTACAGGATGAAACCTTGACCGTTTATGCGCATAAACTCAGTAAAGCCGAAGCACAAATTGACTGGGCTGTTCGTGCCCAGCAACTCGACCTCAACATTCGCGCTTTTAATCCTTGGCCAGTTGCCTTTTTCCCGATCAGTGAAAATAACAACTTACGCGTCTGGAATTCACAGCTTTCAACGCTAAGCAATATCACTGCTCAAGTCGGTGAAATTGTGGCGATCGACAAGCAAGGCGTACATGTGATGTGTGGTGATCAACAGATCATTTGTCTAACCCAATTGCAATGGCCAGGTGGTAAGCCACTAAATGCAGCACAAATTTTACAAGCACAAAAATTACAGGTTGGACAAATCCTATCATGAGTCAAATGTTGAATTTACGTGCTCAAGTGGTCAAAACTTTACTGGCTGTGCAACAAGGTCAATCCCTTTCTGCAATTTTGCATCAGCAATTAGAACAAGTGGCAACAAAAGACCGTGCGCTATTTCATGAGCTGGTTTTGGGAACACTGCGTCAATGGTATGGGTTAAAAGCACTCACTTTACCACTACTCACGAAGCCCTTAGATAATCCAGCCATAGAAAGCTGCCTATATGTCGGGTTATATCAAATTTTATGTACCCGCATTGCAGCACATGCCGCTCTTTCTGAAACAGTAACAGCATGCAAACAACTGGGCTTTCCTGCTATGAGTAGTGTAGTGAATGCCATTTTACGCCGCGCTACACGCGAAACAGCTGAGTTCCAACAGACTTTAAATCAGGCACATGGCTTACCAAGCTGGCTTTACAAACGCCTGAAAAAAGACTGGCCAGAACAAGTAAGCGAACTCTGTTCAGCCTTGAAACAAACCAGTGCCATTACCTTACGCGTCAATCAACGCAAGATCGGACGTGATGCCTACCTTGCCAAGCTACAAGCGGCAGGCATTCAAGCTGAAGCGTGTTCGATTGCCGAAGCGGGAATTGTGTTACAGCAGTCAGTACAAATTCCTGAACTGATTGGCTTTGAACAAGGTTGGTTCTCCGTACAGGACCAACACGCACAGCTTTGTGCAAGCTTGCTCCCTAATTTAAATGACAAAATCGTGGTAGATGCATGTGCTGCACCAGGTGGAAAAACTGCCCATTTACTGGAAAAATTTCAGCCTGCACACCTGATTGCACTCGATCAAGATGCCAAACGTCTGCTTCGTGTTCAGGAAAATTTACAGCGTTTACAACTTAATAGCGATAAAGTACAGATTTTGGCTGCTGATGCCACCACATGGACAGCATCTGAACCAGTAGACTGTATTGTGCTAGATGCACCCTGCTCAGCGATTGGTGTGTTACGTCGCCATCCTGATATTCGCCTACTCCGCCAGTCAACCGATATTGTAGAAACAGTTGCGCTACAAAAGCAGATTTTGCAGCAAATGTGGTCACAGCTTAAAGTCGGTGGCACATTACTTTATATTACTTGTTCAATTCTCAAAGCGGAAAATGAACAGCAAATGCAAAACTTTTTTGCTGAACATGCGGATGCCCGTGAAATCAAAATTGAAGCGGATTGGGGCATTGCTCAAGTGCATGGGCGACAATTACTACCCATAACTGCTCAGGGTGACGGTTTTTATTATTGTCGAATTGAAAAAGTGGCTTAAGCCACTTTTTTATTTAGGAAAAACTCAGCTCTTGCTGACTGGGAATAGTTAATGCCTGATGAATATACAATTCAATCAGCTTTTCACGAGACCCGATTGAACGTTGATAATAACTCGAATTCAAAAGTAGACATGCTCCATAGATCAGTGACCAAACATAGGATAAATAATCTCGAATTGAAATATTGGACTGAAACTGATCCAAGTAATCTTTAGTCATATCCTTAATACATAAAATACGCTGTTGACGAATATCATAAAGCTGCTGAAATAACTCTTTTAAGCCCGACTCAGTCGTTGTCAACTGTTCTTCTATCTGGTGCAATACAATGATTTTTTCAGGCGCTCTCAAATGGTAAAGCATATACGCTTTAGCATAACCAATAAAATCATCCTGATACTGATGTGAAATTGCCAGTACCCGCTTTTCATTCTGAATTACCAGTTCTAATAATAATTCATTCTTTGACTTAAAATGTTTATATAGTGTTCCTTTGGCAATATCGAGTTCTTTGGCTAAATCATCTAGTGTCATATCCTGATAATGATCTAATAGTAACTCTTCTGACACAGCTAAAATTTTTTGATAGCGTACTGAAAATTGTTCTTGACGGCTGGTTTTCATTGACAATTCCATTGTTTAAACCGATCTACTCAAAAAATTAAATAACACAATTTAAGCAGTTTGCCCATATTGATTCGTGATCTGTACATTCAAGCATCAATTTTTTACAGGAATGATGGTTTCATGCTTCTGACTGAGCGATTTGATGGTACTTTTTTATTTATCATTATTAAACTGACTTATGGATGGATTTTAAAATAA
>NZ_JBTKVD010000021.1:0-31563 GCF_054454555.1 Acinetobacter sp. ANC 4636
ACGAACTTTCTATGCTGAGTTAAAATATACGTATTAGGAATTGAAATTCGATTTTATTCACTGATTTCATGAATTTACCCAGAAGCCTAGCTTTAATCGCTAGGCTTTTGATTTGAATAAATAAGATTTTATCTATTGATTACTGATTTCTTAATAAAGCTAACATGTATCCAGGATATGTAGCATAGGTAGATCCTGCGATTGATAGTATGGTAGTACATGATTATTGAGTAAATTAGCTGCTGATCCATCTCAGTTTAAAAGCACATAGTCAATTGCTTGTTATTTTAATTCAGGGCTTGAGCAGCACAGCTGCACGAGATAGTCGCATACTTACACCTCCAAAGTTAACCCGACGTTAGCTTTAGAGGAATTATGTGTACATTATTTTGGCTAAGATCACGTTTAGAAGCCAATTGTCTTATACAATAAGTCAGTTAAAATTGAGATTTTATGCGAGTTAAATCAACACAATGGATCAAGAGTGTATTATTAGTCTTTCAAAACAATGGCACGCTATCTGTAATCAATACCCTGAAGCAGATTTAAAACAAGCTTTTACGTTTATACAGGATAATGCACTAACACTGGTGACTGAATTTTACCATCACATGATGCCAGAACACGAAGCCTCCTACTTTTTATCCGATGATTTAGTCCAGAATAAATTGAAGAATTCTTTACAACAATGGCTAAGTGATAGTTTTGGAGTTCCATTCACACACGATTTTCAGGAGATCGTTAACAAACAATTAAAAGTTGGTGAGGTACATGCTCGTATTGGAATCCCTGCCTGGTTGATTATTCGTGGCATCCGTGAAATACAAAAAAAGATGTTTGAGTTGCTCCTGCAATCAACATCTCCAAATGTTTTGCAACAAGCGGACTATATTACCCAAATACTCAATTTCGCAACACAAATCATGTGTCGTAGTTATGAAGACAGAATTGAAGTCAATAATGATATTAAACACACCTATCGGCTGTTTTCTGCCATGCAAGATGTTACGGTACAAAAAGACCGTCAGCGCAGCTGTCTGCTCGATTGGGAAAATGAACTGATTTTCAAAGTATTTTCCAATGAATCCAATATGCATCATTCTGCCCTGTCAAAATCTGAGTTTGGCTTATGGTTTATACATAAAGCGGCTTATGCATTCACAGGATCTGAACAGGTCAATGCCATCATAGAACGTATTTACAAAATTGATAAACTGACTCAGCAGATTTTAAATTCGACTGAAAAAGATAAAATGATTAGTTTGATTCAGGATATTCGTGTAACGAATAGAGAGATTCAACATCTACTTGATCAAATCTTTCAAGTTGCCGAATACATCGATTCTGGAAATGATACCTTAACGCAATTATTAAATAGACGTTATTTAGCGACAATCATTTCACGTGAAATCAATTTTTCCCGTAAAAATAATACACCGTTATCACTACTTGCCATTGATGCGGATCACTTTAAACGTATCAATGATAAATTTGGACATGCAGCTGGCGACTTGGCATTACAATTAATTGCTGAAGTATTGTTTGAGTCCATCAAGGGTAGCGATTACGCTTTCCGTATTGGTGGAGAAGAGTTTCTGCTACTGTTAGTCGATAGTAATTTAATCAGAGCACAAGAAATTGCAGAAAAAATTCGAACTCGTATTGAGGGAACCCCAATTCGAACAACCTTGGGAAATAGTTTTAATTTTACCGTAAGTATTGGCTGTACACTTTATGATGGACATCCAGATTATCAGCGTTTCTTAGATGCTGCCGATTCCGCACTATACTCCGCAAAAAACTATGGTCGAAATAGTGTTTATGTAAATAAACCGAAATTAAATAGGTCTTAAGAAATTATCCGACATAGACACCGACATATCAAACCGTCCGCTAAGAAAATCGCAAAAGAGGACATTTCCAAGTCAAGCACAGGATTCAGATTTCGTTGTTGAATTGCTGTTTTCTGTGCACATCTACGTGGCATGGATTGAGAACGATTGCGTTTGTTTTGCTGTTCCAATTCTTGATGCTGTTGTTGAATATGAGCTAGAACCGAGCCTAATCGTCTATTCTCAACGATCTCTCGCTGGTTGAGCTGACTTAAATTATCGAAGATGCTGTAATTGATCTTTCTTCCTTTATGCTCAATCACTACCGTGCTATCCGGGTAATCCGACTCATTGGCAAGTCCCATATACGATTCATACTTTGATTGAAGATCAAAATATGACAGAGGTGCATACGTTAAAAAACTAAAAACTTATTTACTCCTCTGAGACTTTGATCAATCCAGTCATTACAGCATCAATTATTATATTTTCATCAATAATAGCCCTCTATTGATAAATTTCATTCATAGAGGCTATTTTTGTTTAGAGGTTAATCATTCAAGCATAAGTCTCTAAAATAATCCCTTTGCTAAGAATCATGAGAACTAACAGATGAAAGATATTATTGTCGTTATTGGTGCAGGGTCGATTGGTCAAGCAATTGCACGTCGAGTCAGTGCTGGTAAACATGTTTTACTGGCAGATTTAAAACAACAAAATGCTGAAGCTGCTGCAAAGGTGTTAAGTGAAGCAGGCTTTGAAGTCAGTACTTGCATTGTAGATGTTTCTTCCCGTACATCTGTTCAGACCCTGATTCAGACAGCAACTCAGTTGGGTGAAATTACAGGTGTCATTCATGCTGCAGGCGTATCTCCTTCACAAGCATCGCCTGAAGTGATTTTAAAAGTGGATTTATATGGTACAGCGGTCATTCTTGAGGAGTTTGGTCAGGTCATTGCTGTGGGTGGCTCTTGTATTGTGATTTCTTCACAATCTGGACATCGTTTACCTGCATTAACTCAAGATGAAGATCGCATTCTTGCAACAACCCCTGCCGAAGAACTTCTTCAACAACCAATGTTACAGCCTGATGTTATCCAAGATTCTTTGCATGCTTATCAGATTTCAAAACGCGGAAATTCATTAAGAGTGATGGCGGAGGCAGTGCGTTGGAGTAAAAGAGGCGCACGGATCAATACGATTAGCCCAGGTATCATCATCACGCCATTAGCAAAAGATGAATTATCAGGTCCAAGAGGTGAAGGCTATCGCAAAATGTTGGCGCAATCGCCAGTTGGTCGGGCAGGAACCCCTGATGAGGTTGCTGCGCTTGGTGCACTTTTGATGGGGCCAGAAGGCACTTTTATCACAGGCAGCGATTTCTTAATGGATGGTGGCGTAACGGCTTCTTATTGGTTTGGTGAGCTTGCACCAATGTCTGTTTCTAAATAAATAATGTTCAAAACTTGATTAGGAGTGAAAAGGTGCCGTGATCCACACCTTAATTTGAACTTCTGAGCTAGCTCATAGATTTTGTTGAAGTCTTTGTATTTCAAAAGAAATGATTCTTGATTTTATTCATAGTCACAAACGTAAGGTATCTATCAGTAAGCGAAATAATGGTGAGGATTCCCGGCGGCTTGGATAGTACATGTAATAGGGTGAATATTGCATATTCCAGTCGTCTAAAATCGTGACAAGCTTTCCACTTTTGAGTTCATCTTCAACCATGACTTTCGGTAACCAAACCAGACCATGTCCTTCTACGCCTGCTTTGAGTTGCAATCGGGCATGACTGACGATCAGTGAATATTCTGGGTTAATGGTCAGGATTTTATTTGGTTCTTGGACATCATGAAACTCCCAAGACTGTATCCGCTCATGTGACGGTAAACGTAAGCCAATACAGCGATGATGATGTAATTCTCGAGGTGTTTGTGGAACGGAGAAATGTTCCAAATATTGTGGTGCGGCCAAAGTCAGCATTTCTAGTTCATCACTAACACGGACTGAAATCATGTCTTTATGTACGGCATCACCCAAGCGAATCCCAATGTCATAGCGATCTTTCACAATATCTGCGAAAGCATAATCCATGGTCAGTTCCAATTGTACATCGGGATAATCACACATGAATTTCGACAGTTTGTCCCAAAGCAAAACATTCAGAGAGATTTCTGTCCCGTTGATTCTGAGCTGCCCGCGAAGATTTTTGCGAAAAGAATTCAAGTTATTGAGCTTCTGTTCAATACCGTTGAGGAGCGGTTCAATATCGTTAAATAACTGTTCTCCCTCTTGGGTTAAAGAAACACTTCGAGTCGTGCGGTGCAATAGTTTTATGTCCAGACGCTGTTCCAGCATTTTAATGGTATAGCTCAGCGCAGACTGAGAAACACCCATTTGTCCTGCGGCTTTGGTAAAGCTGCCAGATCGAGCAACAATTAAAAATGCTTTTAAATCATCAAGATTTTCAGACATAGTAACTCACGATTTGCTAAATTTGTTTATTATTTATTCAGCATAAATTTTATTAATCAAACTTGATTAATAAAATATTTATATAAGTGTAATCGAAATTTGCCGCCTAGTTGTTCAATTTTGACAAGGCTATAGTGATTTAGTGATCAGGTTTTAATAGATTTAAAGGTAAAAATGATGCAAACCGTAAAATTGAATAATGGTGTTGAAATGCCACTTGCAGGTTTTGGCGTATTTCAAATGAATGATAGTCAAGAATGTGAACAAGCAGTACATCACGCCATTGATGCAGGCTATCGTCTGATTGATACCGCAGCCTCGTATCAGAATGAAATCGAAGTAGGCAATGCCATTCGTCAAAGCAATATTGCACGGGATGAATTGTTTATAACCACCAAGCTTTGGCTACAAGATACAAATTATGAAGGTGCAAAGGCACAGTTTGAGCGCTCTTTAAACCGCTTGCAAATGGACTATGTCGACTTATACCTGATCCATCAGCCGATTGGTGATGTGCATGGGGCTTGGCGTGCGATGGAAGAACTACACGCAGCGGGAAAGATTCGCGCCATTGGTGTGAGTAATTTCCATCCCGATCGTTTAGCCGACCTTATTGCTTTTAATCAAGTCGTGCCTGCGGTGAATCAGGTTGAAGTCAATCCATTCCAGCAACAATTGCATGCCGTGCCTTGGATGCAATCACGTAGTATTCAACCTGAAGCATGGGCACCTTTCGCTGAGGGACGTAATAATTTATTTAATCATCCTGTATTGCAGAACATCGGTCAGAAATACGGAAAATCGATCGGTCAAGTGGTACTGCGTTGGCTCTTACAACGCAATGTTGTGTCATTAGCCAAATCTGTTCGTCTTGAACGTTTGCAAGAGAACATCAATATCTTTGACTTTGAATTATCTGTTGAAGATATCAATCAGATTACTGCGCTTGATACTGCAACCAGTGCGTTTTTCTCACACCGCGATCCTGCCATGATTGAATGGTTAAGCAGTCGAAAACTGGATGTTTAATCAGAAAAAAGTAATGTGCTGATCCATCCAACATATTTGTCTTATAGACCTTGCCCAAACTTGTATGTCCCAAACATGAAATGGCTATAAAAACGTTCATGCATTGGACTAACAACGAGTTGCTGTTTTAAACATTTAGACCACCACCAATAAGCGAAGTCATTGATTCAATGGACTCCGCTTAACCTGTTTCACAAATTGAATGAGTAAAAACTATGTCCAATACCCCCATATCCACCCAAACTCAAAGTAAGCAACTACACACCAGTAGCTGGGTATTTATGGCGATTTTGGGTGCATTAATGGCATTTACTTCGTTATCTACCGATATTTATTTGCCTGCCATGCCGCAAATGGAAATAGATTTACAAGGTAGTGTTGAATTGACCATTACAGGGTTTTTAGCTGGTTTTGCAATTGCCCAATTAATTTGGGGGCCGATCAGCGATCGGATTGGACGTAAACGTCCGTTATATCTCGGTTTGGTGGTCTTTGTGATTGGTTCGATTGGCTGTGCCTATTCACAAAGTATTGAGCAAATAGTCTTTTGGCGTGTGATACAGGCAATCGGGGCATGTACTGCACCCATGCTTGCTCGCGCGATGATTCGGGATTTATATGCCCGTACCCAAGCTGCGAAAATGCTTTCTACATTGACGATTGTGATGGCAATTGCACCCATTGCGGGGCCATTGCTTGGTGGTCAGATTCTCAAACTCAGTTCATGGCATGATATTTTCTGGCTCTTAGCAGCGATTGGCAGTTTGATGTTTATTTCACTGTTCCTTTTGCCAGAAACACATCATGAAGAACGCCGCCAACAAAGTTCAATCATGACAATTTTTCAGCAATATGCTCGCTTGCTTAAGAATTGGCAATTTATGCGTTATACCTTATGTGTGACCTTCTTTTATGTGGCTGCATATACCTTTATTGTTGGTTCACCATTTGTTTACATTACCTATTATGGCATTGCACCACAGCATTATGGCTGGCTCTTTGCCATTAATATTGTCGGTATTATGGGTTTAAGTTTTATCAACCGTTCTTGGGTGGGGCGTTTTAGTTTAGATAATTTATTACGCAGTGCAACAGCCTTTGCTGCAATCGCCTTAGTCATTTTATGTGCGTTGTTTTATGCAGGAATCGGTGGAATATACAGTGTTATTCTCATGATCTTTATTTTCTTTTCGATGAATGGTACGGTGGCTGCCAATTCGACTGCAGCTGCATTAGATGGAGTACCAGAAATTGCGGGTTCTGCTTCGGCTTTGATTGGTTCACTGCAATATGGAAGTGGCGTGATTTCATCGTTACTTTTAGCGTGGTTATCAAAAGGCACACCAGAAACCATGATTCTGATCATGACTTTTTTCACAATTTTAAGTGCGATTATTGTATTGATGCCAATTAATACACAAAAGCAGAAATAAACAAGTTTATCGTTCTTTTCTAGAAAAGAACGCATCGCCACTTTAAATAATATTTGTCTCTATTTCATAAGAAGAAGACAGTTGGCCTAATTGATTCGATTGGGCTGACTTTTTAAAGCTTTAAAGCATTTACAAATAATCTAAAAATGGGATTAGATTCCTGACGATCTGGGTAATATAGATAATAGCCTGCATATGTAATCGCCCAATCATCTAATACTTTAACTAATTTCCCAGATTCTAATTCATTTTGTATCCGATCTTCTTGGATCCAAATCAACCCGAGATGGTCTGTAGCAGCCCGCACCAACATGGGAACTTGATTCACAATAAGCTGCCCATGGACATGTTTTTCAACTCGCTGGCCTTCAGCATTCAGAAAATCCCATGCCAATAAACCACCTTTGGTCGGTAATCGCATATTGATGCAATTATGAAACTCCAAATCATCGGGAGTTTTAGGTGGTTTATGCTCAGAAAAATATTCAGGACTAGCAACGACAGCCATTTTCATATCTGGTGAAATACGCTGTGAAATCATGTCTTTATCAATATGCATGCCAATGCGTATGCCCATATCATAACGCTCAGCAACAATGTCAGTAAAACGGTAGTCCATAGTTATTTCGACATTGATTTCTGGATACTGTTTAAGAATAGGCAGTAAGCGTTCCCAAGCAAATTGATAAATTGCATGATCAGTTGCATGGATTCGGAAATTGCCAGCCAGTGTATTACGAAGCTGAGTTAATGTATCGATCTCGGAATTGATTTGATTCAATAGAGGTTCAACTCTATTTAATAACTGCTCTCCAGCTGCCGTAGTTGATACACTGCGTGTTGTCCGATGTAAAAGCCTTAAATTTAATTGGTTTTCTAATGACTTCACTGTATGACTTAACGCAGATTGTGAAACTCCCAGTTGTGCAGCTGCCTTTGTAAAGCTACCAACCTGTGCAACGAGAATAAAAGCTTTAAGATCATTTAAATTATCAAGCATAGCCACACCTTTATTTTATAAGTGATCCAAATGATTTGGATCTCATCCAAAATAGTATTAATTAATTATATTCATAAGCACATGCGATTTAACCATCTTAATCATTAATAAATGCCTCTTTATACTTTGACTTATTCGATAAATGATACGAGATAAATTATGAAAATGCGCAAACTAGGTGCTCTAGAGGTCTCTGCAATTGGCATGGGATGTATGGGATTAAGTTTTGGTTTAGGTCAGGCAAAATCTCAACAAGAAGGCATCTCGTTAATTCGTAAAGCTGCTGAACAAGGCATCACTTTTTTTGATACCGCAGAGGCTTATGGTCCTTATACCAATGAAGAATTAGTCGGCGAAGCATTAAAACCATTTCGGGAGAAAGTCATTATTGCCACTAAATTTGGCATGATTTCCGATACAGGCATTAATAGCCGTCCCGACCATATTCGTAAAGTCTGTGAAGATTCATTGAAACGCCTGCAAACCGATTATATTGATCTGTTCTATCAGCATCGTGTTGATCCAAATATCCCAATTGAAGAGGTTGCGGGAACCACTCAAGACTTAGTCAAAGAAGGCAAAGTCAAACACTTTGGTTTATCACAAGCCAGTGCTGAAACAATTCGAAAAGCGCACAGTGTTTTTCCAGTTACCGCGGTTCAAAATCAATATTCGTTATGGACGCGTGAGCCAGAGCAGGATGTATTGCCTGTCTGTAAAGAATTAGGGGTTGGTTTTGTCCCTTGGGGACCGTTAGGTACGGGTTTTCTCACTGGAACCATTAATCCAGATACAACTTTTGATGCAGCAACTGATTTAAGAGCAACCTTTCCTCGATTTACTCGAGAAGCCATGATTGCCAATATGCCTCTAGTCGACAAAATCTCCGAATTGGCACAAAGAAAGCACGCATCCGCTGCTCAAATTGCTTTGGCTTGGTTGCTTGCACAACATGATTTTATCGTACCTGTACCAGGAATTGATCAAGAGAAATATCTGCGAGATAACATCCTATCTGCCGAAGTTGAACTTAATTCAGGAGATTTGCAGGAAATAAGCAATATCTTGTCATCCATTCAGATTGAAGGTGAACGTTTATCTAAAGAATTGCTAGCCCTTGATGATCAGTAATTTTGGCACTGTTGCAAATAACTATTGATTATAAGCTAAATAGTTTTTAGCTAAAGGTTCAGTATATGAATCCTTTTCATGGTCGACATTTTCAGGGCGAAATTATTCTTTGGGCTGTGCGCTGGTATTGTAAATATCGCATTTGGGGGGGGAATTAGAAGGCTAGAATGAATTAAGTGGTATCCGCTCAATGGGAAGCAGATACCGAGAAAAATAGATTATTGAATAAAACCAAGCTGTTTGCTGATTCTGTCTAAAACAGGTTGTTTCTTGGCTTGGAAAACAGTTTTATTGTCCTGAATCAGGTTATTGCCATGAGTATCAATCGAAATGATCAGTGGACCAAAGACTTTGACACGGTTAATCCATAAAGTTTCAGGCATGCCCAGATCTTGCCATTCAGCGCCTTCAATTTCTTCCACCAGTGTGGCAGCCAGTACCGCGCAGCCACCTGGGAAAATGGCATGTACAGCTTTATGTTCCTGACAGCCTGCGGCAGTTTCAGGTCCCATGCCACCTTTACCAACAATCAGTTTGACCCCAGTTTTAGCAATAAATTCGCGTTCGAATTTTTCCATACGCATACTGGTGGTTGGACCAATGGATACCATTTCAAAACCACCATCGTCTTTTTTACGGACAATTGGGCCAGCATGGAAAATTGCGCCACCTTCCAAGTTCACTGGCAGTTCACGCCCTTGTTCAATCAGACGACGATGCGCAACGTCACGGCAGGTCACTAAGCGGCCTGTCAAATACACCACATCTCCGACTTTGAGGTCAGCCAAATCTTCATCACGAATCGGGGTTGTCAGGATTTTTTTCATAGTACAACTCCTTCATGTGACAGGATTTCATAAGACATGTCAGGGTTAATTCGAATTTTGCCGCGGCGGTGTGCCCAACAGCCAGTGTTGACTGCAACTCCAATGGTGGATGGATGGCGCGCAGAGGATTCAATATTAACTCCCATTACGCTGTTGTTGCCTGTTAAGCCCTGTGGTCCAATACCAATTTCATTGAGACCTTGTTCCAGCAAGTCTTCCATCAGTGCAGCACGCGGGTTATCGCTTTTTGAATCGACTGGACGCATGATGGCGAGTTTAGACAGACGTGCCGCGGTTTCTACGGAGGTTGATACGCCAACCCCAACCAAAAGTGGAGGGCAAGCATTTACACCACGCTCGGTGATCACATCCATCACAAATTCTGCAACACCTTCATAGCCTTGTCCTGGCATCAGGACTTTTGCAGCACCAGGAAGGGTACAACCGCCGCCTGCCATGTAGACATCAATGGTACAGGTATCGGTTTCTGGGACAATGCGCCAATCGAGCCATGGAATTTGTGTGCCTGTGTTGGTTCCTGTATTTTTTTCGTCGAAGGTTTCTACAGCATTGTGACGTAAAGGACCTTTGCGGGTGGCTTCAGCCGTCGCTTCCTGCAAAATTTCCTGTAATTCACCGAGTAATGGAAAATGTGCACCTGCTTCAACAAAGTACTGGATCACACCTGTGTCTTGGCAGCTTGGTCGATCCAGTTTGTCTGCGGCTTGTTGGTTGGCATCCATCGAGTCATAAATTGATTTGGCGAGTGGATTGGTTTCCAGTGTGCGTAGCTCAATCAATTTTTTGTTGACATCTTTCGGTAAGCGTTTACCAATATAGGCTGTGAATTTCGCCATGGTGTCCGTAAGGGACTGGATGGCAAGCTGTTTGTCCATGTGATACTCCTTTGACAAATCTGAAAAAATAGGTTGCTAGGCTTCGTTTGAAGCGTTGTTGGCATTCATCTTGGTTTTGTGGCTTGCACTTAAAATCAGGGTAAGTACCGTAGAGATAACGAGTAGCCCTGCAATGAAATACAATCCACCATTGAAACTGCCTGTCTGATCTTTAATCCAACCAATCATCGCTGGTCCTGCAAAGCCGCCGAGGTTGCCAATCGAGTTGATGGTAGCGATTCCTGTTGCTGCGGCGGTGCCTGACAGGAACATGGTCGGCATACTCCAAAGCGGTGGTTTTGAGCAGCTAATGCCGATATTGACGACACTCAGTGCAGCAATTAGCCCAAGCGCATTGTGGGTTTGGGCAGCAATCACTAGCCCTGCAACCGCAATCAGGCAAGCAAGCGCAACATGCCATGTACGTTCACCCGTACGATCCGAATGACGTGACCATAAAATCATGGCAATGACCGACAAAATTGGGGGAATGGCATTTAAGAAACCGACGGTCATTGCCGATACGCCCAATTCTTTAATAATTTGTGGTGCCCAAATCCCGAGGGTATATAATCCTGCCGATGTTCCAAAATACACGCAGGCAAGAGCCAGTACTTTCGGATTGGTCAAACCACGAATGATACTGTGGTGTTCTTGGGTCTGTTTTTGCTGATGCTCTTGTTGCATGGTCTGAATCAGCCATTCTTTTTCATCAGCAGCAAGCCATTTGGCTTTTTCAGGGCGGTCAGTCATATAGAAAAATACCACCACACCTAAAATCAGTGCAGGCACAGCTTCAATCAGAAACATCCACTGCCAGCCAGCCAAATTCATAAAACCGTGCATTTCCAATAAGGCTGCTGAAATTGGTGAGCCAACCGCGGTTGCAATTGGGGCAGCCGCCATAAATAAGGCAATCACACTTGCACGATAGCGCACAGGAAACCAATAGCTAAGGTACAAAATAATGCCAGGGAAGAAGCCAGCTTCAGCCACGCCAAGCAAAAAGCGCATCGTATAAAAACTGGTTGAGCTATGTACAAAAGCCATACCACCTGCAATCAGTCCCCACGTGAGCATGACGCGGGCAATCCAGAGCCGTGCGCCAACTTTATGCAAAATAATGTTGGATGGGACTTCAAAGAGAAAATAACCTACGAAGAAAATCCCTGCACCAAAACCAAGAACTGAGGCACTAAAACCAAGGTCTTGTTTCATGGTCAGTGCAGCAAAACCAATATTGACCCGATCAATATATGCAATCAGATATAACAGCATGATAAACGGCACAATTCTCCACGTAATTTTGCGTAGTACCCGTTTCTCTAAATCCATATCCATGAGAAGAATTCTCCATTTTCCTAAAGATTACCAATCGATACTTCATGATCGAATTTGACGAATGGCTTCCTTGTACCAAGCCGCATTCCTCTGCGACTTTTATTATTGTGATGGGTACAAGGAGGTAACCTGAAGCCATAGTAGCGGCTTTGAAAAATAGAAAAATCGCGCTAAAGTTAAATCACTATTGCAAAAAACTGAATAATCATGAGTACGGATACAGAATTAGGTTTTTTTTGTTTACTAATAAAACAGGGAAGCCTTGTTGCCACAGCACGGGAATTAAACCTGACACCACCCGCGGTTTCGCGGCGTTTAAACCAGATTGAACAACGCCTGGGGGTGCGCTTGCTGAATCGAACAACGCGTCGTATCAGTCTCACTCATGAAGGCGAAATTTATTATGAAAATGCACTGCGGATTTTGAATGAAATTGATGACATGGAACGACTGGTTGCCAGTAGTCGTGTTGCCCCGAAAGGCTTATTACGCATCAATGCACCTTTGGGCTTTGGTCGATCCTATATTGCGCCAGCGATTAGCCAGTTTGCCAAAATTTATCCTGATGTTGAAGTTCAGCTACATTTGAGTGATCGTCCAGTGACTTTGCCTGATGATGCAGTCGATGTCGTGATCCGATTTGGTGAACTGCCAGATTCACGTATTCTTGCCAAGAAGCTGATAGCACATCGGCGTTTGCTTTGCGCTTCACCGATTTATTTAAAGAAAAATGGTGTACCGCAAGTTCCGCATGATTTAACCCTGCATCAGTGTATTGTGCTGCGGCAAAATGATACGGCATATGGAAATTGGCGTTTTAATAGAGCAGCACAGCTTGAAACCATTAAAGTACATGGCAAGTTGAGCACGAATGATGGTGCAGTGGCACTCAATTGGGCGCTTGAGGGGCATGGGATTTTAATGCGTGCCGAATGGGAAGTTGCTAAATACTTGAAAAGTGGTCGCTTGGTGCAGATTTTAACAGAATATAATACTGCTCCCGCGGATGTGTATGCTGTGTACTTGGATCGACTACAACATTCTCCACGAGTAGCGTATTTTATTGATTATTTGCATGGATATTTAGAAAAATGCATTGATCAATTACTGTTTGAAAATGCAAGAATAGATCACCATTGAACTTGAAGTAAAAACTATTATATCAATAGGTTATTTAAAAATGCACTGTTGAAAATAATCCCACTTTAAAACCGTATCGTGCTCTAGCCGATGTAGTAGAAGCATCCGAGCTAGATTACACCTTGATTCGATCAGGCTGGTTTACTAACAGCACAAAAGAGCGTTATGAAGTAAGTCAAAAAGGCGAAATTTTTAGAGGCTCACAAGTTTCCAAGTTAAGTCTTGTTCAATTTATAGCTCAAATCATTAATCATCCTGAACTTTATATCAAAGAAAGTATTGGAATTTATGATCGTTAGGCAATGAGTAGATTCCCCCAATACCATAAACATTAAGTAGTTTCATTTCGAAGCTGCCTAAAATTTTTCTTAACTTATTTCCTTCAAATAACGATAAACAGCCTGCCGGCTAATCCCAAAAGCCTTACCCAAAGCAGCCTTCGAACTATACTTCCCTTCTGTCCAAGCCTGCCGCAAAGCATCTGCCTGATCAGGTTTGAGTTTATGTACCCGACCTTTATATTTACCTTGTGCAGCTGCTAGCTTAATGCCTTCTTTTTGCCGTTCTAAAATAATTTCACGTTCAAACTGAGCAAAAGCTCCCATCAATTGCAGCATCAAGTTATCCATTGGCGTGGCTTGCGCAGTAAAGGTAATTTTTTCTTTGATAAATTGAATTGCAATACCGCGCTTGACCAATTTGTCTACTTCTTCAACCAGGTCTTTAAGACTTCGAGCAAAACGATCCATGGAATGCACCACCACCATGTCCCCTTCCCGAACATAGTTCAACATTTCTTGAAATTTAGGGCGGTCAGTATTTTTACCCGAAGCCTTGTCGATGAACAGCCGGTCAGTTTCGATACCTTCAAGTTGGCGTCCAGTATTTTGCTCGATTGAGCTGACTCGGACATAGCCGACTTTTTGACCTTTCATGCATTTCGCTCCAAATGGACTAAAAACAACCCAATTTGTTTATTATAAATAATAGATTTAAAAATAACATGTTATGTATGATCAAAAAACATTTAAAAGAGACATTGTTTGCTTGGATAAAAATATGTATCTTTAGGGTATACTCTAAAATGACAATTATTATAAAATTAAAGAATACTTATATTTATTTAAAATTAATTTCGTAAAATTGATAAATAATTAAATTTTAATCAGATATACAGATTAATTATTAGATGCCATTAAATTTCGGATTAACTCAGTCATTTTTATCGCTATTTCAAATAGAAATAGTCTAGAACCAAATTTCTACATTTATGAAATGTACCTATTACATCGAGTGGCATTCATTTTGCTTAATAAATATTACGTTTTTTAAAAATAGTAATACTAAGGCCAAAATGGGGGCTGTAAATATGGGTTATGTTGCAAAGGAACTGAGTAAAAAGAACAAGCTTATGTTTAGCTTTGGCTCTTTTCTTATTCCCATACTAATTTGGTGTGCGGTGAGTTATCTTCCTTTTATTTGGCACCCTCAGGTACAAATTACAGACTCGGGCAGTACACCCTATTTGCAAGTTGGTAGTCGGGTTGATAAAAATGTGTTCTATAGTGAGGCACAAAATGCGATCAATCAACATTCTGCACCACCACAAGGAATTTTAGTTAATCCCATTTATTTACCTGCACCGCATGAAGTTGCTAAAGCTTTAGTCACTGCTTTCACAAAAGCCCCAGAACAGCCTGATGCACCATGGTTTCATCAAAGTTTATGGCACAGTATCAAACTGGTATTTACCGCATTCTTTATTTCTTCAATTGTGGGGATTCCACTCGGCATACTCTGTGGTTTTTCTCAAAAAATATCACTTTTAACCGAGCCTTTTGTTGAATTCTTCCGTTACTTGCCTGCTCCAGCATTTGGTGCTCTTGCCGTTGCCATTTTGGGTATCAATGATGCACCCAAGATTTCTATTATTGTCATTGGAACATTGTTTCAACAAATTTTAATTATCGCCAACACGACGAGAATGGTCGATAGAGGTTTAATCGAAGCAGGTTATACCCTAGGCACCAACAAATTAAAAAGCTTGTTTCATGTCGTGATTCCCTCTGCTTTACCAGATATTTATCGGGATTTGCGTGTGTTACTCGGCTGGGCATGGACGTATTTGATTGTTTCTGAATTGATCGGAACAACGTCAGGTATCACTTGGTTTATTACCCAGCAAGCACGCTATCAAAATTTCGACAATGTTTATGCTGCCATTTTGATTATTGGTTTAATCGGACTGGTTTGTGATTGGGTTCTCATGAAATTAGGGACGCACATGTTTACGTGGAAAGCAGGAGTGAAATAATGACTCATTCAAATTTTAATGCATCTGAATATTTTGAAAAAATTTATGAACGTCCTGTGATTTTAGAGGCCAAGCAACTCAGCCAAGTGTTTAAACACGGAAAAACTGAGCGTACGGTGTTAAACAAACTGGATTTGAAAGTTCATAAACGCGAGTTTATTTGTGTGATTGGGCCATCTGGCTGTGGAAAATCGACCTTTAGCCGCGTAGTTGCAGGCTTAGACCCTTATCATAGTGGGGAAATTTTGGTTGATGGTGAACCGATTTCTGGCCCAAGCCCTGAACGTGGCATGGTCTTTCAAGGTTACACCCTGTTTCCATGGAAAACCGTCAAAGAAAATGTCATGTTTGGCCCTCGCATGAAAGGCATCAGCCAAATGACCGCAGAATCACAGGCTCGTGAGTGGATCAATATTATCGGTCTGGATAAATATGAAAATCAGTACCCTCATCAACTCTCTGGGGGAATGAAACAGCGTGTGGCGATTGCCCGTGCTTTAGTGAATGAGCCTAAAATTTTACTCATGGATGAACCTTTTGGTGCACTTGACCCACATACACGCCAGAAAATGCAAAGACATTTAATGGATTTATGGCAAAACATTGATATTACAATTATTTTTGTGACGCATGATATGGATGAAGCCATTTTACTGGCAGATCGTATCGTGGCATTAAAAGCCAATCCTGGGGAAATTAAAGAAATTATCGAAGTTGATCTTCCTCGCCCTCGCTCTTCAGATGTGTTTACCACACCTGAGTTTAGGCGTTTAAGAGAACGTGTCGATGCACTGGTACATGCTCAGGAAGATGAACTTGACCCAGCTCTTGCAGAATTGCCAAAGATTCCGCGTATGACGCAAATCAGTACAAAAAGATAATAGCTTCTATATGAATAGCATTTGGGACGACCTAAATGCTTTGGTTCTATGTTGGACGGCCAACGTTGGTGATCTTCATGTCTAGTTTGCATGTTTTACCCCTCGTCGATATCTCAAAATTATCGAGTCCGTATTTGGAAGACCGACTCACAGTTGCTGCTGCGCTGGATCGAGCAGCAAAGGAGGTTGGTTTTTTATATTTAACAGGAGAGCAATTTAACCCTGATTTATTTACAGCGCTGCATGAAACCGCAAAACGTTATTTTGCTCAAGATTTACAATCTAAAATGAAGCATTACATTGGTTTATCTGAGAATCACAGTGGCTATGTGCCTATTGGGGAAGAACGTTTTGCAGAAAATCTCATTGATCTGAAAGAAGCATACGATGTCAATTATGATTATCAGGGTTTAGATGGTCGTCGCCCACTAATTGGCCCAACACAATGGCCCAATGACCCCGAATTTAAAATGCATGTCTCAAATTACTATCAACATATCAAAACGATTGGGCAGCAAATTTTTCAGGGTTTTGCACTTGCTTTGGACTTAGATGAGCATTATTTCGATACACACATTTTAAAAGCGCCCAGCCAACTTCGCTTGATTCACTACCCTTTTCATGCCAATGCGCAAGATCAGGATGGGATCGGCGCTCATACAGACTACGAGTGTTTTACTTTACTGCTACCAACAGCTTCGGGACTGCAAGTTCTCAATAAACAAGGTCAATGGATTGATATTCCACTCCTAGAAAATACTTTGGTCATGAATGTTGGCGACATGATGGAAATCTTGTCGAATGGCCGTTACTTGGCAACCAAACATCGGGTCAAAAAAATTTCTGAAGAACGCTATTCCTTTCCGTTCTTTTTTAGCTGTGATTATGACTATGTCATTCAGCCGATCACGCAAAATGAATCGCCTAAATATTCGGCACTGCAATGTGGCGAACATCTGTTTAATCAAACTGCTCAGACTTTTCAGTATTTAAAAGAAAAAGTGAAACGCGGAGAAATTCAGCTCAAGAATGCCCGCCCGCTTTATTCCTTTGGCTTAGACGAAAATCAGGAGTCGACATGAATTTAATTCAACTCTGCTCAAAACTTAATGCAAGCCCTATGGAAGATCTCACATTACCAAGTTATTTATTGGGTGCATTTCGGCGTAAAAGCATTACTTTTGCGAATGGTTTGACCGATGAAAAGACCATTGTGTACTGGTTTCAGTCCAAAAGTTTTACCATTGATTTGCGCTTAAAAGAGGCAAACACCACACCTGTTTTGGACAGGCAGGGCTGGATTGGTGATACCTGTTGGGATCAGGAACAACAACTCCTTTCATGGCATGTAACCAGCAATTATCAAAATCATATTCAATGGCCTGAACCAGCCAAGTTACACCCGATTGGCAATGCCATTTTAGAGTTTTCACCCAGTAATGCCTATGTTGAAGACTGGCGGCAACAAGTCACTCGCGGGCTGTATCTGGGTTTGCGCTTATTTAAAATTGAAAATTTAGAGACGCAAGAAAGCTATGCTGCCGATGGTGGCCTGATTATTTGCGATCATTTTCTTGCCTTTGCTCAATCTCGACATCCTGATATCCAGCAACGATTCAATGTCCACAGCACTTTAAGCCATGCCTATACCGAGCAAAGCATTAATTTAAAAGAAATTCAAGACTATGAGGTTTCCATCAGTTTTGACAGAGAAAGCATCGATTTAAGTACCGTCACCGACAGAGTTGGAACCACGATTGATCTTGAAAATTTTGAACTTCTGGATGCTGAAACACTGGTACAAAGCAAAGTGATTCAAGGCAAAAACTGCCGTCTATATTTCAAACTCGATGTATTTCAGCCCAACTTTGAATTTTCAACACACACTGAAACCACGACTGCCAGTCAACGCTGGCTACAACAAGAACAAGATCATCTTTTTCATGCTACAAAAATAACTCTATAGGAATCATTTCTCTTATGGCTTTTCTTTATTTACTGATTGCGATTTTGGCAGAAGTGATCGCTACTTCTGCCATGAAAGCATCCGATAGTTTTAGTCAGTTATTACCCTCAGGTATCACTATTTTAGGTTATGCCTTTGCGATCTACTTTTTATCTCTGACCATGAAAAGCATTCCAATCGGAATTACCTACGCACTGTGGTCAGGTGCAGGCATTATTCTGGTTTCACTGGTGGGATTCTTTTATTACAAACAGCATTTAGATGTTGCGGCCGTCATCGGTTTAGCGTTTATGATCGCAGGAATTATGATTATCAATCTATTTTCTAAAAGCACACATCTTTAATTTTATTGAATTTTTCTATATGAATGAAGTGCTTTTATTCTCTGATCAGAAGAACTCGGGACAATAACTTAAAAATTGAATACTGCTTTATTTGGGTTTTCTGGCATTTAGTTTTTAGTTGCTAGAAACAAAAATAGCCCAAGATAACTTAGGCTATTTTATAGATCAGGTTTTATTTTAACTCTTGAATCAATGCTGGATAAATCAAGCCATCAACATTCTGTTCGGTTTTATAGATGCCATTTTCCACGTTGAATTTATTGACATGGTAAGACGAACCATAAATTGAGTCGAAGCCATCTCCTTTGGTAAAGACTTTTTTGTTGTCGGCAATACTGAGCAAATGTGTACCACTCACCATCAGCTCATATTGTTTCGGATCGACCCCTGAACGATTCGCCATGATTTTCACGGCATCGGCATGGGTTGCAGGATCATTGATATATTTCACCGTTTTGTCCCACACTTGCAGAATTTTTTTCCATTCTTCTTTGTGTGCAGACAAATGGCTCATGTTGACTGACAAAGTATCATAAATCAGACCCGGTTTATCTTTCGAGGTATAGATAATTTTTGAACCTGGAACAGATTTAAGTGCTTGACTTGCAACAGGTTGCCAAACGGCAATCGCTGAAACTTCTCGACTTGTAAAGACCTGTGGTAATTGGTTGGTTGCAGAGTTAACCAGTTTCACATCATTGATCGACATTTTTTGGTCAGACAATGCAGTTGCTAAAAGAAGATGATCAACAAGTCCTTTTTCAAGACCAACCGATTTACCTTTTAAGTCCTGAATCGAGTTAATCCCTTCTTTGGCAATAATCACATCATTGCCCGCAGAATAATCTGTAGCCAAGATCATCATCCCTTGGGTGCCGCCCGATGCTGTTAATAAGTCATCCCCATTGGTTACGAACACGGCATCAAGCTGATTGGCTGAAAATGCTGACAGTGATGCTGAATAATCGAACCATTTAAACTCAACATTGACCCCTGCATCTTTTAACCAACCTTTTTCGATGGCAACTTGCCAAGCCACCCAACCCGGCCAGTCACTATAGCCAATGATAATTGGTTTACTATTGCTACTGGTTGCAGCCGTTGAACTTTCCTTGGCCTCTGGTACTTTGGCTTTATTGTCACAACCAGCGAGTAGAATGGCAGACAATACCGATACCGATAAAAATGCTTTATTGATCATACAGAAACTCCCCCGATTTCCTTTACTTGAGATGTCGATGTGTTTTGTTGCAATGACTGTATATAAGCTCTCCAGCCACCCAAATGACTGATGTCTAGAGCGTCGTTGATGGCATAATTTTCACAAATAAACCCTTTGACCCATGTGCCATCTTCCAGTTGCAGATTGCCAATTCCGAGTGGAGCAGGTACCTCTGCTACAATTTCACCAAATCTGGTGCTTGGAATTTCCCAAACTTCAATGTCAATCGACTGACCTGCCGAATCAAATTGCAGTCCTGGTTTAGGTGGCGTGGTATTTTTTAATGCGAAAAGTTTATAACTGGCAGCCGTTTTGGTTTTCTTAAGCAATACGCCTTGCCGTGTAGTTAACTGAAAATTCAGCGGCATACCTGAAAGATGTGCACCAACAACCGCCAATTTCACGGCATGTGTAGACTGGATTTCGATGGATTTATGATAGCTTTGTGTTGATTTACCCAAAGTAAGTGCAGTTTCAGCTTGCCAGATTTGTGCAAAATTCGCCAAGGCTTGATCGTGCCAAGCAGGTGCAATAAAAGTCACCCCACTCGGTAAACCATCTGCACGCATCACATTGGGTAAAGCCAATGCAGATAAGTCTGAGAAATTGACGAAATTGGTATATGCGCCCATGTGTGAGTTTTTTACGATTGGATCGGCTTCTACCTCGGCAATCGTATAAATAGTTGGTGCTGTTGGCACCATCAACGCATCATACGGTTCAAGTGCAAGATTGATTTTTCGCGCCAGAACAGCACGGTTATATTCAGCTTGTAGTGCATCGGTCGCTGTAAATCTGTCGGCCTGAGCAATAATTTGCGCAATCACAGGATGTGCCTGTTCACGCGTTACCATTTTTTCAACTGCAACAGTGCGCTCAGCGACCCAAGCATCGTTATATAAGGCTTGGGCAAGTTGATTAAAGATTTTGAAATCAATACTTTCAACCTCATAACCCAGTTTTTTAACCCGTTCAATTGCCGAATCAAAGGCTTTTTCTGCCTCTGCATCCCCATAAAACTCAAGCTGAGCAGGAATCGCGATTTTGCCTTTAGAAAAATGTGTGGGTACGTTAGCAGGATGTACACGCGAATATTCATCGCTTTCATCATAGCCTTGCATGACTCTGGCAACCGACCAAGCATCATCAGCCGTTAAGGCGAAAATCGAAATCACATCAATGGTTCGGCAAGCTGGAATCAGACCTGTGGTTGAAAACCAGCCTTTGGTTGGTTTTAGCCCGACAATATTGTTATGCCCTGCGGGTACACGCCCTGAACCTGCGGTGTCCGTGCCCAAACTAAACGGTACAGTCCCATTCGCCACTGCGACCGAAGACCCCGAGCTTGAACCGCCACTGATATATTCAGGATTAAAGCTATTTTTTACCGCGCCAAATGGAGAACGCACACCGACCAAGCCCGTTGCAAACTGATCAAGGTTGGTTTTACCAACCACCACTGCCCCTGCACTTTTGAGTTTGGCAATGACAGCGGCATCGGTTGTTGCCAAGTAAGCTGCTTCTTGGCATGCAGCCGTAGTATGAAAACCTGCAACATCAATATTGTCTTTGACCGCAAATGGCACGCCATATAAAGGCAGGTCAGCCGCATTTTTGTGTTTTAAAAGCTCGATCTGAGCCTGGATTTGTTCAGCAGAAGCAATTTCAATCCAAGCATGATTGTCATTATTGAAAGTTTTGACATAGTCAACTAAACCTTCAAGCGTCATTTGCTTATTGGTATAAGCTATTTTCCAGTCTTGAATTGTCCATAAGTCTTGCACGACTTTACTCCTGATTCGGTTTAATCGTTTTGTAGAATCGGCGGCATCACCGCATCCATCAGTTCTAAATGCCCTTTGATCACCCCTTTTAATGCAATAAATTGCTGGCTGATCTGTCTTAACTCAGAGCTTGCTCCTTGCATGAGCATGACTTGCAGAATTTTTTGCTGATCAAGCTGGATATGCAGCGAACTAATCACCTGAGTTAAAAACTGTTGTTGTAAATCAATAATTTGGTTACGAAGTGTCATTTGGCTAGCTTCATATAAAATGGTCAGCGTGCCCACCATGACTTCGTTGGCTTGTGCCTGTTCTGCAATCAGGTGTTTATTGATCATGTCGACTATGGCTTGTGAGCGACTTTCATAATGTTGATCAACAATTTTCTGATCGAGTGCATTTAAAGTTGTTTCAGGCACAGTAATGCTGATCCGCGCCAGTTTTGGTTTAGACACGGTGTAATCCTTTTAGCTTGTTAGCATTTGGATTTTGGTTTAAATAAATGCCTGCACGCGCACTTAGCAGATCAACCAGAAATGTTTTGAGTGGATGTTGCTTTTGGGTTTCTGACTTTGCATGGTTCATCTCGCAACTCCTATTCAGTATTACCAAATCTATTTTTTGTATTACTGATATTAAGAATGCAGAAAATGTGCCAATTTTTAAGATGGGTTTTGAGTGGTTTAGATGAATTTTTCGGGTGTTTTTTGTGCAAAAAGAAAAGTCTTGCTCAAAATCAGGGCAAAGATAAGTTATTGATTGTTTATCTCGGAATTTGAGGCAAGTTTGAGAGCTAAGTTTTAGATCCCTAAATCAATTTCACCTTTAAATTGTTTTGTAATATCATTGGTTTAATCATTAAATTCTTATTTATATTCTGATATGAACAACAAATTATATTACTGGGCTGAAAACGTAGACAATTATACATCTGACAATGACGAAGACTACAACAAAGTTATTGAAATAAAACGCTTAAATTTTTATATTGGTAAAAATAATGCAGGGAAAAGTCGGTTTTTAAGATCTACTTTTACATCCAACATAGAATTCCAAGATATTAACTTTATTTCGATAGATGATGAAATCACAAAACTAAAGAAAGCTGTTACTGAAATTCAACATCAAAGTGTAGGATTTCAAAATCAATATGGAAGTAACTTCCGAGAAGAATTATTAAGGTTAATTGAAGAACTCGTAAACACAAAAAAGACAACATCACCACTTAATTTTAAAAAATTAATAGATATAAACATACCTAAAATCCGAAAATTTTATGATATGCATAATAGAGAAAAATTTAATTTAATCTTAGAGGACTATCTTTCAAATTCTCGAGATTTTTATGATCGATATTCTTTTGAAGGAAAATTTTATATCCCCATTTTACGAGGTATGCGTCCTGTCACAGAAATTGAAAATAAACAGCCTTATATTGAACGTGCTCAAAAGGATTACTTCAAAGATACTCAAAAATTTAACTCAAAAAATATCATTACAGGAGAAAGTCTTTATCACGAATTAAAGATTCATTTACTTGGCGAACCTGAACAACGTGATTTGATCAAAAAATATGAAGAAAAATTAAGCCAGTATTTTTTTGATAATGAAGTTGTGACTTTAATTCCTAAATTCGGAAAAGATGAACACGGCAATGAAAATGATGTAGTTCATATAAAAATTGGTAATGATGCTCAGTTTCCAATTTATAATCTTGGTGATGGCTTACAACAGGCAATTATCTTAACTTTTGAGGCCTATATAAAAAGACAAGATACTGAAGGTAAAGAACAAATTCATGCATTTTTTATTGAAGAACCTGAATTGCATATGCATGCAGGTATGGTTCGTCAGCTCATGAATTTCTACTTGAACGAAACCAAACACTATTATTTCTTTACCACACACTCAAACCACCTTTTAGACATGGTGGATGAATCTGATCAAGTGATCATTCAAAAATTTGTTAAAGAGCAAAATAAGGATGATCCATCTAAGTTTGATTTTAAAATTTATCGCTGTGACCGAGATCATGAACTATTAACTTCTCTAGGTGTTCGACCATCTTCAATTTATTTATCCAACTGTACTATTTGGGTCGAAGGCGTGACAGACCGAATGTATTTATCCAAATTAATGGCTAAATATTTAAAAGAAATTGAAAATAGTGAAAAAGAAAACTTCAAAATATATAGAAGTTTTATGCCAAATTTTCATTATGCTTTTATCGAGTATGCAGGCGGAAATATTACGCATTGGAGCTTCATGGATGACTATCCATCTAAAGAAGAAGCTTTAGAATTTCTTGAAAGAAACAAAGGACTTACAGCAAAAGCAATTTCAAAAAATATTTTGCTTTTAGCAGACGGTGATAATGAAGGTAAAGCAGAGAGATTGAAAGAATGGGAAACAGAACTTAACTCTGAAAATGTTTATATTTTACCCTGTAAAGAAATCGAAAATACTTTAACGCCATCTATTATCTACAAGGCTTGCTTGATCAAATTTCATGGTATTAGAAAAACAGCCACAGAAGTTACCTTGAATCCAAATACAATCAATAACCTAAAACATAAGGGATTTAATAGGGATACTTCTGACTTTAATATCTCCAATTTAAATGATTCTATGAGTTTTATTAGTAAAGAAGGCATCGGTAAAATTATTGATGATACTATTCGTATAGATCCACCAGTAAAAAATTCCCCAAGATTATTTTCTGATGAATCAGGAACGATTGATGATAAGGTTGGATTTTGTGAAATCTGCAAAGTCCTAATGACTTACGAAGACTGGCAACTCACTCAAGAAGCTAAAGATTTATGCAAAAAGATTTTTGAACATATAAAAGAATGTAACCCTTAAATAATTCCAGATTGCCCGAACTCCCATTTAAAAAGGAGAGTTCGGGCAAATAATTTAAGCCACAGGCGCTAACGTAAACAACACCTGCCCCGTTTTCACCGTTTGCCCTTTTTCAATGGTAATCGCCTCAACCTTCATCCGTTCAGGTGCAACAATTGGAATTTCAATCTTCATGGCTTCAATCACGGCAAGGGTTGTGCCCTCCTCAACAATATCGCCCAAAGCGCATTCGATTTTCCAAATTGACCCCGGCATGTGTGACTCAACCGAACAGCCACCTTCAGGAATTGTGACGGCTTCACCATCATCAACCGCATCCAGACTTTCAGACACATACTCTTGCAAACCTGCTTCGTGCCAGCGACGACGTTCAGCTTCAAAATTGGCTTGCTGCATGTCTTTAAACGCATGAATAGTTTCAGCATTTTTCTTTAAGAAATCATTGTATTCTTTCAGGTTTAAAACCCCGTCTTCAATTCGCAGCTTGAGACGACCTGCTTTAAAATCTTCCCGCATGTGCAAAAGTTCAGTTTCAGAAACTTCATAAAACTTCACTTGGTCAAAAAAGCGCAGTAACCATGGTTTACCCGCCTCAAAGTCGGCATTTTTGCGGTAGCGACTCCACATTTGAGTCGTACGACCGACAAACTGATAGCCGCCAGGCCCTTCCATACCGTAAACACACATATATGCACCACCAATACCGACCGCATTTTCAGGTGTCCATGTCCGTGCAGGGTTATATTTGGTGGTGACTAAACGCTGACGCGGATCGAGCGGTGTCGCAACAGGTGCACCCAAATACACATCACCCAAGCCCATCACCA
Organism: Acinetobacter sp. ANC 4636; assembly: GCF_054454555.1. Classification (NCBI taxonomy): domain Bacteria; kingdom Pseudomonadati; phylum Pseudomonadota; class Gammaproteobacteria; order Moraxellales; family Moraxellaceae; genus Acinetobacter; species Acinetobacter sp. ANC 4636. Next base: position 25,311 of record NZ_JBTKVD010000021.1, read on the forward strand.
GATAATTGGCGCTATACATCACATCTTTAACCGCTTGTTTCGATGCCAAGCCATTGATACGACGAATAAATTCGACATTGTCAGGGCACCAAGGCGCATCTGGACGCACAATTTGCGTATAACGCTCAGTCGCGAGTTTGGTTTGTGAGTCTTCCCAAGCCAATGGCAAATACACTGTGCGTGACGGCACTTGCATATTATGAATATCAGGCAGTTCATTTTCGGCTTGTTGCAGTTTATGCAGCAGTTCAATCTGATCGAGTTCAATCGAATCAAAATGAATCTGTAATGAACGAATGCCCGGTGTTAAATCAATAATCCCCTGAATATTTTGATCTTTTACCCATTGCATCAGCGCATGAATACGGAAACGCAAGTTCAGGTCGAGAACCAGTTCACCGTATTCCACCAACAAATAGCTGTTGCCCGCAGGTCGATACGTCACACTCGGCAAATCGTCCTGTCCTGCAAGCGTCGCTAAAACAGCATCGTTTAGAGTCTCCGTTTCAGCTTTGAACTCAGGGCTAAAATCAATTCCTGTGACATCATCAGCCATCACACTTTGATGATACTGCTGATCGAGTGTTTTGGCTTGGGCATAGCTGACAGGAATAAATTTGACTTTATCGCCTGCTTTCAACTGACCGATTTTCCAGAGTTCAGAGTGAATCACCACCGCAGGGCAAACGAAACCGCCCAGACTTGGTCCATCTGGCCCCAAGATAATCGGCATGTCACCCGTAAAGTCGATTGCACCAATCGCATAGGCATTGTCATGGATGTTGGATGGATGCAGCCCTGCTTCACCACCATCTTGACGCGCCCATTCAGGTTTTGGCCCAATGAGGCGAATACCCGTACGGCTTGAGTTATAGTGAATTTCAAACGTGTTGGCAAAGAACGTGTCGATGTCCTGTTTGGTAAAGAAATCAGGTGCGCCATGTGGGCCATACATCACTGCAATTTCCCATGTATGGGCAAACTGAGGAATTTGAGCTTGAGGCAGTGTAGTGGTGCTTTGGGTCGAATATTCAGTGATCGGCAACATATCGCCAATCAGCAAATTACGCCCTGCATGTCCACCAAATTGTCCCAGTGTAAAGGTCGCTTGCGAGCCTAAGTATTCAGGCACATCCAGACCGCCTTTAATCCCGATATAACTGCGGCAACCCGTGGTGATCGAGCCGCATTTAAGCACCTGACCTTTTTTGACATTGATGGTTTTCCACATCGGCACGGCTTCGCCATCCAGTTTGGATGGCATATCACCACCTGTAATCACGATTTGGCTGTCACAGTGGAATTTCAAACTTGGGCCTTGCAAGGTACATTCAAGCCCTGCGGTATTTTTTGGATTGCCTAAAAGTTGGTTGGCAACCGTTAAACTTAAAGGATCAATCGCACCTGATGGCGGCACACCAACATCCCAGTAACCCAAGCGTCCTGTAACATCCTGCACTGAAGTTTGGATGCCTGCTTGCAGCACTTCGATTTTTTGGGTTTTCCATTCAAAGGTATTTAAAAAACGTGTGGTCTGGGTGCCTTCATGAAACACATCGCAGGCAATAATGTTTTGTAAATACTCAAGATTGGTTTCAATCCCTGCAACTTTTGTTTTTTCCAGACTTGAGCTCATGGCTTGAATCGCTTCATCACGCGTATTTGCAGTGACGATAATTTTGGCAATCATCGGATCATAAAAAGACGATACATTGGAGCCTGTTTCCACCCAAGTTTCGACCCGTGCATGTTCGTCAAATTTCACATACGTGAGTAAACCTGCACTCGGTTGAAATTGCTTGATCGGGTCTTCTGCATATAAACGCACTTGAATCGAGTGACCTTTCGGCACCAACTCCTCAGTCGGAGCTGTCCAGTCACCACTCGCCAGTGTCACCATCCATTCAACCAGATCGACACCAAAGACTTGCTCAGTCACCCCATGTTCCACTTGCAGACGGGTATTTACTTCCAAGAAATAAAATTCTTGGGTTTCAGTGTCCATGACAAATTCAACTGTTCCCGCAGAGCGATAATTCACCGATTGCATCAGTTGAATAGCCACTTTTTGAATATAGGCACGTTGCTTATCATTCAAATGCGGTGCAGGGGTTTCCTCAATTACCTTTTGGTTACGACGCTGCACCGAACAATCACGCTCGCCCAATGCTAAAACCTGACCCTGACCATCGCCAAAAATTTGCACTTCAATATGACGGGCATGTTGGACAAATTTTTCCAGATACAGGCCTGCATCTTTAAAGTTGGCTTGCGCCAGATAGGACACGGTTTGATAGGCATCTTTGAGTTCGGTTTCATTCCAGACCAAACGCATCCCAATCCCGCCACCGCCAGCGGTACTTTTCAGCATGACGGGATAACCAATTCGCGCTGCTTCTGTCAGGGCTTCGGCTTGATCGGCCAGTAATGAACTTCCTGGTAACAGCGGCACTTGGCTTTTGATTGCTAGCTCACGTGCCGTATGTTTTAAGCCAAAATCTTTCATTTGGCTGGAGGTTGGCCCAATAAACGCAATCCCTTGATTTTCACACAGATCACAAAACTCGGCATTTTCCGACAAAAAACCATAGCCAGGGTGAATAGCTTCAGCGCCTGTTTGCTGGGCGACTTCAATAATTTTTTCAATATTTAAATAACTTTGCTGTGCAGGCGCAGCACCAATACAAAAGGCTTCATCCGCCAAAGTCACATGTAGTGAATCTCGGTCTGCTTCTGAGTAAACAGCTACAGAAGCGATGCCCAGTTTTTTCAGGGTACGAATGACACGACAGGCGATAGCGCCGCGGTTGGCGATCAGGACTTTTTTAAACATGACTACACCTCTTCTGCTTCACGCACAACCAGTTGAATTTTGGTTGGGTTGTAGGCATTACAAGGGTTATTTAACTGCGGGCAATTGGAAATCAGCACGATCAGATCCATTTCTGCCTGAATTTCAACGTATTTCCCCGGTGCAGAAATGCCATCATCAAATTTAAGCTGACCATCTGCGGTGACAGGCACATTCATGAAGAAATTAATATTCGGGCCAATATGACGCACATTCAGCGCATATTTGTGTGCAATCGGATGTTTCGCCAACGCATACATAAAGTTATTACGGCAACTGTGCATCGGGTATTTATCGTGTGCATAACGAACCGTATTACTTTCACACGAACACGCCCCACCCAAGGTGTCATGGCGACCACAGTTATCATCGTGAATGACCGCCAATGGGCGACCCAAATTGCTGTATAACGTTGTGCCTTTTTCAAGGTAAATGTGCTGGTTGATGGCCAAAGTGTCCGTTGCGCTGTAGCGTTCGTTTGGATCTGCTGCGCTAATAAATAAGGTATCGACGGCTTGGTTGCCTTCAAGGTCAATAATTCGGAAATATTGCCCTTTTTTAACTTCACACATCCATGCTTCGCCAGCAGGGCAAACTTCATTGAGTACTGATTTTTCAAACGATTGTAAACTTGTCATTTCGGTATCCCCTGCCAATTTAGTATGTATTTTCAAGTGCGTAATAACGGGCATTATTTGCAAATGCACGTTGGTTTTGTGGGCATGAATCTCGGCAAATGTCGGTTTCATTTAAAGGCAATGCTTTAAACAATTTCATTTGCACATCGGCAGGTTGATAGCTTTCTGAACTATCCAAAGCATGTGGTGCGGCAGAAAGAAAAACTAAACAGTCCATTTCAAAGCGGACTTCAATGATTTGATTGGTATTGTCAGACTCAACATAAGACAGTTTCCCTTCATCATTCGGGGTCACTTTTGAGAATAGGTTCAGGGTTGCGCTTAAATCGGCTTGTCCTAAAGAATACTTACTCATTTCGACCAGTAAGCTGTCCAAGCCATTTTGGTACATGTCATTGCGCGCATCTTGGAACGTGCGAGTCCCGAATTTTTGTGCAATCTGTTCAAGTCGGCTTGGGCCACAAATTACATCGTTCCATCCATGATCATCATGAACGATTGAAGCCATCACGCGGCCCAAATCTGAATACAAGACATGTGAAGCTGTTAAGTAAGCGGTATGTTGCCCTTTTAAACTGTCTGGCATATTGAAGCGTTCAAGTTTATCGGCAGCATTGACACAAAATAAGGACACATTGGCATGCGCAGCAAGTGATTGAAACTGCAAGATCGTGCCTTTTTGGATACGACCAGACCAATGATGCCCACCTGGCAGAAGTTCTGACCAAATTTCTTGATTATTGTGATGATTTGCAGTGTTCATAGCCACTCCTATCGGATAGTTTTGACTTCCTCCCGGGCTTTTATCCCTCCGTGTAGTTCGCTAGGAACCGTGAACTCTCGGTCCAGTCATACGCTACTGTATCGGAACCCTAGATCACTTTTTCTTATTTGAGTAAATGCAAAGGACATGCCAATTTAGTAATACTGTTTTTGCTTTAAGTAATACTATTTTTGCTTAATATCAGTGCGCTTTATAAAAATTAGCTGCTGCGTGCGCCAAATTGACCATCTTTTCTGGAATAAATGATCAATACAAATACTCTAATCATTCGTGTTGTATGCTTCGGATATTTGTATATGCACCTGCATTTTGTTATCAAAGAATCTTGTTTAGCTGCTTTAATGTTTGGCTGAAATTCTATAATACAGAGCTTCTTGGAGTGACAGGTCACACACTGCTAAAAGTATGTCTTGATAGAAAACGAATTTTGGCTAAAAATTAGCTTAAATTGAACCTGACAGGCGCACTAAAAAATAGGTAACTGTCAGATCGGGGCTGAGCTAGTACAAATCATGAATTCTAGAAAAAGACCCTATCAAATGCTGTGATCTCTTGATTTGTAAATAATGTGCGAAATACATCTGTAGAGGTTGCACCTACACCAGTTGCAACCAATCCAGTAAGGGCACAGCTGCCTCTACGCCACCTGTAGTTATGTATATAGTATTAAATAGGCTCTACTTTTTTAAACTCTGTTACACCTTTACACTTTTTCAAATATACCTTTTGTTCATCTGCTGTTAAATATCTAAAATTATCTGGATGTATGGCGCAATCTTGGTAATAATAATCACTTAGAATAGAGCATCCCGATAAAAAGTTAATAATTAAAGTAATGACAACACACTTAAATTTAAAGTTTTTCATACTTCTTCACCTAATCAAAATTAAAGTATTGGTATATCAAAGACTGACTGACATCCTGGCATTTTTTTACTTTCACCAAAACAAACAGTTGGATGATTTCTTTTTACACCTCGTGGGTAAAATTTAAAACCTTGGTCTAAATAACATTGCTCTCGAAATTTAGAAATCTTTTGACTATTTTCACTTGTCAAAGTTTTAATAATATTTTTTTGCTTTTCAGAAGAAATTTCACTAAATTTTTTAACTTCTATTACAGAGTTTATAGCAATATCAGAACACTTAAGTGCTATTTTATTTGCATCAGATTTAGATAAAATAGGATGTACCCATAACTCTTCATCTGTTGCATAATCATTATTCCACCAGTTTCCTGTAGCAAATAGCACCCCACAGCCTGTTAAAATATTTCCCAGTATAAAAACGAGTATACAATTATTAATGACTTTCATTAAAATATTTATCCTTTGCCACTTTTATATTTGGTCTAATTAATCCAGCTACTTGTTCTTTTTTCACCACATCTATTTTTTATTGATTTCGGCTTTGGCTTCCTGTGGATTCACAGTATTTAGTTTTCAAAATCTGTAATTGTTTAAGCCTATTTTCATAAGATAAAATCCCACTATTTAAATCTGCATTCGAAACATAATCTGCTCGATCCGTTCCTAATGATAATACCGAAGCAATTCCAGAGAGTAAATTTGCTGATGTATTTAAGCTTTTACTTTTTTTATAATTAACCAACACCATTTGAGATTTTTGAATATTCGCTTCAATCGTATTGCAATCATTCATGTTATTTAAATCGCTATTCTCTGCTTTATAAATTGGTGTTACAGGTGATAAATTAGAATTTGTAGTACATGCAACTAATAGCAAGACAGGAAATAACATCATTAATTTAAACATTTTCATCTATTTCCTATAATTTAATTACAAAAACCTGTTGGCTTCCCATTAGTTGTACAAGACGTAGTATCATAGATAATATATCCTTTCTTTTTCATGCAACCATCAATGCGAATACGACGGTTAATTATTTCATCTATTGTCATGTTTGGATAATTTTGAGAAAGATCCAAATTGCTTCCGTTATAATTTATAACTCCACAA
>NZ_JBTKVD010000022.1:0-27384 GCF_054454555.1 Acinetobacter sp. ANC 4636
TAACTATGGTGCCAATGGTTTCAGCATTGTGGGCGGCCCAAGCGTGACTTCAGCAGGCATTGATGCAGCGAATACCAGAATCACTAATGTTTCTGCAGGTACACATGATACAGATGCTGTAAATGTTGCTCAGATTAATCAACTTTTGGGCGTTAACATTAATGGTTCTGGAGCTGGAGCAGCAGCAACCAATGCATACAATATTGATGGTTATAATGCTGTCAATACACAAAGTGAACAGACAGATTTGAACGGTACTAAACTTTCAGCTTCGAAAGGTAGTACAGGGGCTGAAAGTGTTTCAGGAGCAATCTTAGCCTTAAATACAGAAGTTAAGAAGTTACAAGAAACTAATCTTGGCACAAAATATTTCCGTGTGAATTCTTCATCAGATGATTCTTTAGCAACTGGTCAAGATAGTATCGCAATTGGTACACAGAGCCGTGCTGTTGGTGATCAATCTATTGCAATTGGTGTAGGTAATATTGTTAACGGTAATAATTCAGGAGCAATTGGTGACCCAACGATTATTAATGGTAATAATAGTTATTCTGTAGGTAACAATAATACGGTTAGCACAGATGATACTTTTGTACTTGGCAATAACGTGACGAAAACGGTTGCAGGTTCAGTTGTTTTAGGTACAAATTCAGCAGCAACGACAGGTGCTGGAGTATCTGGATATGCATCTAGTTTGGCATCTAATGCTGATATCGCTACGATTAATGCAACAACTTCAACGACTGGAGCTGTTGCTGTAGGTGATGCATCAAACGGAGTATATCGCCAGATTACTGGTGTTGCAGCAGGTACACAAAACAGTGATGCAGTCAATGTGGCACAGCTTAAAGCAGTCGATAATGCAGTCACTGGCGTAAGTAACAGTTTGAGTAACGCTGGAGCATCTGTAGCCAATATTCTTGGTGGAGGAGCTTCTTTTAATGCTGATGGATCAATTTCTAACCCAACATACTCAGTTGCAGGTACAACACAGACGACAGTTTTAGGTGCATTAAATGCATTAGATCAAGCAATTGTAACGGCTAATAATACCGCAAATGCAGGTTGGACATTATCTGCAAATGGATCAACACAGCAAATTAAGCCAAATGGTATTGTTAAATTCACGGGCGATAATAATATTAATGTCGCACTTGATACCTCAACCAGCAATGAAGGTAATCTTGCTGTTAGCTTAAATAAAGATTTGACACTAGATAGTGTAACTACAGGTAATACTGTAATAAATAACGCAGGTGTTTCTATTGGCAGTAATGTCAGCTTAGGTAATACAGGTTTAGTTATTACAGGTGGACCAAGTGTTACCACTTCAGGCATTAATGCAGGCGGCACAAGCATTACCAATGTAGCTGATGGTGTAAATGCTCAAGATGCAGTCAATAAAGGTCAATTGGATGCTGTTGCAGCTTCTGTACAAGCAACAGATAGCTCAGCGGTTAAATATGATAACAGCACTACAAAAAGCAGTATTACGTTGGCGGGTGCAAATGGTACGACCATCTCCAATGTAGCGGACGGTACTGTTGCACAAGGCTCTAAAGATGCTGTAAATGGTGGACAATTATGGAATGTTCAACAGCAGGTTGACCAAAACACGAGCGATATTAGTGGATTGCAACAAAGCATTACTAATGTAACAAGTGGTAAGGCTGGTTTAGTTCAACAAGCAACGAACACAGATACGATTACTGTAGGCAAAGACACGGGTGGTACGACGGTAAGTGTTGCTGGTGCTGATGGTAATCGTACAGTTACAGGTGTCAAGGCAGGTACGGTATCAAGTACCTCAACGGATGCTGTAAATGGTAGCCAGCTTTATACTACAAATTCAAATGTAGCAACTTATTTAGGTGGTGGTTCAGCAGTAGATACAACAACAGGGAATGTTTCAGCGCCAACATATTCGGTTGCAGGTGGTTCTTATAACAATGTCGGTAGTGCATTAACCGCTGTTGATAATCGAGTAGCAAATGTAGAACAGAATCTAGAGAAGGCATTTACCTCAACCAATAATCGGATTAATAAAGTTGAAAAAACATTATCCGCAGGTATTGCTGCTACAGCTGCATTAGAAAATGCACCTTATATTGCAGGCAAGTTTACTTATGCGGCAGGTGCGTCTGCTTATAACGGTGAAAGTGCAATCGGTGTCACCCTGCGTCGTACAGCAGATAATGGCCGTTGGTCTATGTCTGGTGGAGTTGCAGCGGGTTCACAAGGCGATCCATTATTCCGTGTAGGCATTTCAGGCGTAATCGACTAATTCTGATGCGTTAAGGAAGAGAGATATCTCTTCCTTTTTTATTTTATGAATATAGGAATTTAAAAATGAATAGATATAAAATTTTATTATCAAGTTTACTATGTCTATGTGCTTTACCAGCTATCGCAGCCGAGGAAAATAGTCCATCTGACCCTAATTTTCCATCTATAGATAAAAGTTATTTAAAACAAGTAAAACGCTATAATATTGAATCAGTTATTTTATTAAATAACGGTTTAAATAAAGATCAAATTAGAAATATTTTAGGTAATCCGCATTTTAATGAAGGTGTTTTTTCAGTTCGCCAATGGAATTATGTGCTTGATATAAAAAAACCAAATGTAGATGAATATATGCGTTGTCAATTAAATATTCTTTTTGATAGACATGGCGTTGCTCAAAAAATGAACTGGAAAGGGGAGGGTTGCTCGCAATTAGCATCTCATAAAGATGCTCTAGCTCAAAATGCTGTAAATGTATTCTTTTTATTTAACATGTATAAGCAATCTGATTTGTTGCCTGAAAGTCAGGCTGAGTTGGAAAAACTGCTGATGACTTTAAAACAATACAATTTTAAAGATATTAAAATTGTTGGGTATGCTGATGAATTAGGTAGTGAAAAATATAATGCTCAGTTGTCTATATTAAGAGCAAAAACGATAGAAAACTATCTAATAAGTCACCAGATTTCACCACAATTGATTCGAAGTTATGGTGCAGGATCAGATCATTCAGGAGCAACATGTTCAGCGAATATGCCAAAAGCACAGCTGAAATCATGTTTACAACCAAACCGTCGAGTACAAATTACTCTTCAATAAACCTTTTCATCCTGATCTATACGCTCCTTGAGTTTCTACTATAGAGGGAAATAAGTCAGATGAATCAAGGAGTCACCATCATTAAAATGAACACTTCTCAATTAAGAAGTGTTCTATAGAATAAACTTCTTTCATCCGCCATTTTATTGTCCTTATGCTATTGTGAAAATAGGTTTCAAGTTTGCTCAGAAAAAATAATTCGAGAAAAATCATGAGGAAAGGAGGGGAACGAACAGGTATCGTATATTTTTACTAGATTTAGAATATGTTTTCTTGCTCTTATACTTCTGCTGTTATTGAAAGTTAAATACTCCCTCAGATAGGTATATTAAAAAATTATATTCAAATACTGAATACCGTTGTTTAAATATTTTGAACTATGGCTGTTGTTGTGCTGCTTCCCATGCAATGATGGCTGCTTTACGGGTGATGCCCCAACGATAACCACCCAATACACCAGATGCCTGAATCACTCGATGGCAAGGAATTAAGAATGCCACAGGATTGCGTCCAATCGCAGTGCCAACAGCACGCGAGGCTTTGGGCTGACCAATCTGTTGGGCAATACTGGCATAACTACATAGCTCACCTTGCGGAATTTTTAATAAACTTTCCCAAACCTTGAGTTGAAATTCACTGGCTTTTAAATGCAGTTTTAATTGTGACAGGCAGGCTTCATTCTGCATAAAAATTGCCAATGCCTGTTGCTGTTTGATCTCCTGCATCTGCTGGAAATCTGCATTTGGAAACTGTATTTGTAACTGCTGTAGCGCAAGCATGGGGGTATCGAAACTTAAAGCACAAATACCTTTTGCAGTTGATGCAATAAACGCTGCACCAAAGGGGGTATCATAAACCCAGTGTTTGATGGTTAGCTGCTTGCCGCCTTGTTGATATTCGGCAGGAGTCATTCCTTCAATTTGAATAAACAAATCATGTAAGCGGCTGCTACTCGATAACCCGGTTGCATAAGTCGCTTCTAAAATTGCATTTTGGCTGCTATGTTGCAGCACCTGTTTAGCATATGCCAAGCTGGTATATTGCAAAAACTTTTTTGGACTGGTGCCTGCCCACTGGCTGAATAAACGCTGAAAGTGTGCAGGGCTTAAATGTACTTGTGCTGCAATTTCAGCCAGACTTGGTTGCTGCATAAAGTTTTGATGAATATATTCAATTGCTTGAGCAATACGCTGATAATCGCGTTCGGTAGACATAAGCAAACTCAAGTTAAACAAAATCTACCTTAACAAGTTGTGAATAAAAAATAAATCCAGATCATGCGCAACTTTAAGCAGGTTACTGACACAGTGATCTTTTACTTTTAACAGATTGAAATGATCAAAAATACTTATCAATCTGGTCTAATTTATTTCGTTGAAAAAAGCTTGATCAAGCCATTAAATTTGCCCAATCAAACGCTGAGTAATAATTTGAATGTATTTGTTGAGGTCATCTTTAAAAATCATGTATTGCAGAGCTAAACCATAACTTAATGAAATAATTTCCAAGATTTTGGCTTCAAGCTGTTCTGCGTCAACTTGTTTGTAGTGTGAGAAAAGTTGAATCAAGATTTTAGCAATTTGTTCGTGATGAGCCTGCCAGACTTGTTTATATTCAGCAGCGAAACTTTCTTCACGTGCTGCATACAGCTGTAGTTCGATTGAAATCTTTAACCACTCATCATTTTGAAAAAAATCAGTTAGCCAGAGTTCAAGTTTTTCTAGTAATAAAGGAAAATCCGAATCGATTTGACACATGATATTTTCTAATTGAGCACTTTCCTTCTCAAACTGACTTTTCATCAGTGTGAGTAAGAACTCTTCTTTATGACTAAAATTCGAGTAAAAAGCACCTTGAGTATATCCCGCATATTTTGAGATATTTCTGATGGATACAGCACGATATCCTTGTTCAGAAATCAAATGCAATCCTGCATTGATTAACTGTAATCGAGTCTGTATTTGTTTCTCATCACGAGATATTTTAGCGTGTTCCATAACTGTGATTAAATTCTAAATATCACTTGCTATCTTAAATTTTATGCGATAGGTTTGCTATCTATATTTCAAATATCATTTGATATCTGAAATTATAATTTTAAAAATTTAGAGAAAATCATGAATATTTCAAATTCAATAAAAAAAATCGTTGTGATCAATGGCCATCCTTCTGTAACCAGTTTTAATCATGCACTGGCACATGCTTATGTTGATTCAGCTGCTCAACAGGGGATATGGGTTGATGTGATTGAAATAGGTCAATTGAATTTTGACTTGAATTTAAAATATGGCTATGAAAAAAGAATGAATTTAGAACCCGATTTGGTTGAGGCTTGGGAAAAAATCATGGCGGCGGATCATCTTGTCTGGATTTTTCCTGTTTGGTGGGGAGGGCTTCCTGCGATTACAAAAGGTTTTATTGACCGTGTTTTTCTGCCTTCTATGGCATTTAGTTATTATGATAAAAGCAATCGGATTCGTGGGCATCTACAAAATAAAACAGCCAGAATTGTGACGACCTTAGATCAATCAGGTTGGACTTACAAATGGTATTTTGGCGAGCCAAGTACTCGGCAGCTTAAACAAGCAACCTTGCAATTCTGTGGCATTACAAAAGTCAAAACGAATTATATTGGTCCGATACGTGGCGCAAGTGCTGCTCAGCGAGAAAAATGGGTACAGTCTATGGTAAAAATGGCGCAGCAGGATGGTCATTCTTTATTAGTTAAAGTATAGACCGTTCATTGATACAAAATTTCAAATGGCATCTGGCGGGTTAATGAAAACAAACTTGATTTCGACCATTATTTTTTGCAGCGTAAAGTCGCTGGTCTGCCAGTTCCAACGCTTCCATCAGTTGTGTATGACTTTGTATTTCAGCAATTCCAAAGCTCACAGTCACGTCAATACAATTCTCGGTAAATGACTGTTTTTCGATTTTATCGCGTATCCGATTTACGAGTTTTATGGTTGATGCATAGTTTGAGCACTTAACCATGATGACAAATTCCTCACCGCCAAATCTGGCAATTAAATCTTCTTCGCGAACGCTATCTTTTAATATATGCCCGATCTCACATAGAATTTTATCTCCTATAGCATGCCCCCAAGTATCATTAATTTTTTTAAAATGATCGATATCACACATGACAATATATAAATGAGTTATCTGATATTTTTTAATTAGTGTCCCAGTTTTTTCAAAAAATCCTCTGCGATTGTAGAGTTTGGTCAGAGGATCCTGATAGCGTTCATGATTGAGTAAGGTGAATTGTTCTTTGACGGTTGTGGCTACAATAATTATTGCAAACCAGATACTTAAGATAATATTAACCGCCAGCATTAACATCCACCAATTTGAGAACGATAAATTGGTGGCGTCGATATCTTGAAGGTAGAAGAGAATGACTAAAAATCTTATGGCATTGTAAATTGTTAAGAAAAAGTAGCTGAAACAGAAAATTTTACCTAATAAAGACACCTGTTTGAAATAAGAATAAACGCCTGGCACGACCATCGCCAAGAGGCAAGTGATGACAAAGTTGATGGTCAGCATTCTCAACCAGAATTTTTGATCAATATATGATAGATAGCCCAGTAAACAGATACCACATAAAACTAACAGTAATGAGGCTAAAAAACAGGATTTCGCTTTTACTTTTAGTCTTATTCCATGGGTTAAAGCCCAAGTACCACAAAGATATAAAATTCCGATCCATGGAGCTGTCAGAGTCATTTGCTCATTTGTCATAAGGCTCTGAATGCCCAATGCACTAGATGGCAAGATATATCCGATCCCGCACCAAAATAAATATTTGGGAGCATGGAACATCAGATACCCGACAATAAAAGTACAGCCTATTAAAATTAAGCAAGTAGGAACAATAAGTAGAAAATACTGAAAACTGGGTAAATACACGAATTTAATAAAAATTTAGATGTGTTGGTTAATTTTAAATCGTTTTATGAAAGGCGATCAATCAATATCTTTCTATTTTCAAATCATGATTGAATGCTCATCAATAAACTCCAGAACGCTTACATTTTTCATAAAAGCAACTAATAAATTGCTTTATTAAAGAAAAGAAACTAATATATTGCTTGGTGAATTAAAAAATCAATCAAAGTATCTACCATGAATGAGCCTTTACTTCGGCAAATTAAACGAAGACGCATCCAACTTGGATTTAAGCAAGCAGATATGCAATCTCGTACAGGCATATCGCGGCAGCAATACCAAAAACTGGAAAGTCAGGGTAATCCACGCTTGGATACGCTGGAAATTGTTGCCGCAGGGCTCAATGCGCAGTTGATGCTGATTCCTGACGATAAAGCATATCTGATCAGACAGTTGTTAAATGATGAAATTAAAATCAGCATTGAAGATCAGGATGATTTAATGACTAACCCGTGGAAAGGTCTACTGGGAGATGCTGAATCATGAATAGCGTCCGCGTTCTGAAATTAATATTACACCACGTCGTAATCGGATACTTGGCAGGGTTTCAGAACGGAAAGAATATTCTGGTTTTTACCGATGCCTTTCGGTTGGATTCACAACGCCCAACACTGAGTGTGTTAACTTCGCCTGTACATCCACAATCCGAAAAAATCTTGGAAAAGACCTTCGTAACGCATCAGCGCTTACATCCATTGCTATCGAACTTATTGCCTGAAGGAGCATTGCGAGAGCTGATTGCCAGCAGTTTGAAACTCCATATTGATAATGAATTTCAGTTGCTGGCTGCTTTGGGACATGACCTATCGGGTGCATTGCTTGCAACACAGGCAAATCTTGATGAAATTCCAGATGCTATAAAATACAAGCTTCAGATCTCAAATACTGATCAAGTCACACCGCAAGAGCTACAAACAGATAATAAGTTTTCGCTTGCAGGCGTGCAGATGAAGTTTTCCATGAAAGCTCAAGATGGGCGTTTTACTTTGGCACATGGGGCAGAGTCGGCTTTACTTGGGGACTGGATTATCAAAACGCCTTCCACACGGCATGCTTTTGTGCCACTGAATGAATATTCGATCATGATGCTTGCTGAAATGGCAGGAATCGAGATTCCAGAGATTCAACTGGTGGATATAGCATGTCTACAGGATTTACCCGTGCTGAATTTGCCCCAAGAACAATATGCGTTTGCAATCAAAAGATTTGACCGGCACAGCACTGATCAGACCACAGAGCGAATTCATATTGAAGATTTCGCTCAGATTTTTGGGGCGTATCCACACCAAAAATATAGCACCACCAATTATGAGCAGATAGGTCAAATTATTTATCAGTATTCTGGAAATAAAATTGTGGATATTCAACAATTTGCCAGTCGTATTTTGATCAATATCTTACTGGCAAATGGCGATGCACATTTAAAGAACTGGAGCATGATCTACCCCGACGCGCGTACACCCAGATTTTCACCTGCCTATGATATTTTAATGACCAGTGTCTATATTGAAAATGAGCGACACTTTGCCTTGAACCTTGCCAAAAATAAGGACTGGTATTTAGCGGAAATGAAGCACTTTCAGCAATGGGCAGAGAAAGTAGGGGTTCCTTGGCGAGTCATTGAAAAACAGTTGCATGATGTTATGGCTCAGGCGCGAACACTATGGCCAAAAGCATTAGCCGATCTTCCTATGTCAACAGTTCATAAAGAAAAACTAAAAATGCACTGGCAGCAATTGCATCCTGATTTTCGGATCTTGGCAAGTTAACAGCTCCACCATTTGACAATATATTTAATAGGGAATTAGAGCCTGCGCGGGTTGCTGATGATGTTCTCTTTGCTTTGTTCTGATGAGAGCGAGAACAAAACACAACGATTCTACCTAAAATCTGTTTAGGATTAAGCCGCAGATGTTTGAAAGAAAATGAGCAAGAAATGCTTGTTCACCGCGGCACCTTGCATGAATCCTTTATTTTTCTATGTTGAAAAAACAAAGAGCAGATAAATCATCATGAATGAAGTCTATTCAAACAGCAGTTCACGAGTGAAATAAAAGCTTTAAATTCTCTTTAAATAATTGATCTAATTGTAAGACTTCATTCGAATTAAGGATGTGATTATGAATCATGCCCATCCACATTGGACTGACAATCAGTAATGCAAAGGACTTCGGATTAATGTGAGCAGGGAGCTCTTGACGTTGTATTGCCAGTTCAACGAGTTGCTGTAGCTCATGTTGGATTGGTAAAAAAATCTTGTTGCAATAGGTTTGTAAAATACTGGGGAAATTTTTCCCTTCACGTAAAATGAGCAGTGCCATATCGGCACGACCTGTAGATTCTAAGGTTAAAACGCTCGGCACAATTTTTTTGCAAATGAAGTCATATACTGATTCATCATCTTGAATTTCATGCGCTTTAATCGGGCGAAAAGACTCATTCATGAACGCATCAATGACACCTTCAAACAATTGTTCCTTGGTTTCAAAATAAGAATAAATAGTTCCTTTGCCCAATTCTGCGTGTTTTGCAATATCTGAAATTTTACTTCGCGCAAACCCTTCCTGAATAAAGTATTGCAGTGCAGCATCGAGAATTTTATGTCGCGTTTCTTGTGTTTTTTCAATACTTGGGCCGCGGGTTCTTGGTTTTTCCATAACGTATTCAATAATCGTCTACATCAACTTAATGTAACATAAATTGACCTGTAGGTCACTTTTGATTAAAATCGACTTAAAGGTCATTTTTGGTTTAACTGATGCAAACGCCAAGTTCTAGTATGCAATACATGATTATTAGTTTTGCGCTATGCCTTGCAGCCGTGAGTACGGCATTAGCAAGTCCTCTTTATGCAATTTATGAGCAGGTTTGGGGAATTACGACTTCACAAGTGGGGTATATCTTTATTGCTTATATGCTTGGTGTGGTCTTTTCACTGCTATTTTTAAGTAAATTGAATGCGATTTATAACTATAAGCAGGTTATTGTTGTCAGTTTTAGCCTAAGCATTATTGGTATGATTTTATCAGCCTTTGCTTTATCGATTTGGCTGTTGAGTTTTTCTCGGTTTTTAATTGGAATTGCTTCTGGTCTCATTACGACAGCAGCAATGGTGGGTCTTAAAGATCAGTATCCTTTTAGAAACAAAATGCTTTCAGAAAAATTAACCTCCATGATTACCATATTGGGCTTTGCTTTAGGTCCTTTACTTGGAGGCATCTTGGCAGATCATACCCATCATCCATTGGCAGATCCTTACTGGATTATGGCAATATTTTCTGGAGTCGTTTTACTCAGTGTGTTTTGGGTTCAGCCTAAAATCCAGCCAGAAAAAAAACATAAATGGATTGAAGTACTTAAAGTTGAAGGTTTAATTTTACCCCAAGTAGCATGCCGTAAAATTTTCTGGATATGCAGTATTTCAGCGCTGTGTAGTTTTGGAGCATTCAGCTTGTATGCTGCTTTGGCTGGAACGTTTATACGAAACCTGGCTATTCACTCCTCAGCGACATTTACAGGGTTTTCTATTTCTATCATTTTGTTTGTTTCAGTACTGAGCCAGCTATTCTGTAAGTCTTTGAAAGAAATTGATGTTTTATCCTATGGTTTGGCAGCATTGTTGCTCGGAACAATAAGTCTTGTGGTTGCAGAAATTGAACATGGCATGACCTTTTTATTCCTGAGTATTTTATTGACAGGGATAGGGCACGGGTTCTCGCTAAGTGCTGCGTATTATTTTATTGGGAAAATTATAGATCTTGAAAAAAATCCTTTGATCTTTTCAAGCTATTTATTTATCGCATATCAGGGAACGATTTGGCCTGTAATCTTTTCAAGTTATTTGATTGAGTATATGGGGCTTATTGTTACTTTGTGGCTAATTTCAATTCTGCTTATGGCAACGATTATTTGGCTCATCTATCAAATTAAATTCAAAGTTAAGCCTTTATTGGTTTTTTATAAATAAACTTATAAAAAACAGTATTTTGTTAGGTGAAAGATAGGGAAATTTTTATAGATAGGACATGTACGGATTGCCTTCTCCAATGCGGAAAAGACAATCCGTATGTATGAAATTAAATATGGATCAAATCAATAATGGAAGAAATTTTATCGGCGGTTGCAATCAGAGCGGGAGCGAGTTCCTCAATACGTTTTTGATTGAGACGGACAGACGGGCCAGCAATACTTACCGTTCCAAAAGGTTTGCCTGTGTGAGGATTGATAATAATTCGTGCCATGGCAGACATACCCAGTTCATACGTATCGCTGATGATGCCATAACCTCGTTGTTTGGATGCTTGAACGATTTTTTCTAGTTCGTTAAGTGTCTTAGGTGTATTGGGTCCAAAGTTTTTGGCTTTATCAAAACCTTCACGTTCCACAAGGCGGGAAAAATCATCTTGCTTTAGAGCAGAGAGGTAGGCAAGACCGCATGCAGATGCGGGCAAGTAGGCGACATTTCCTGAATCTGGGTCATATTTTAGACCAGATTTAGCACCTTGTGCCTTACCAATCCAAATGATTTTCTCATCTTCAATCAGACCTAAACGAACCAACTCAGCGGAGGTTTCAGCAAGTTCAGTCAGATATGGCTGAAAGGTTTCAGTAATAGAACGAGAGGATAAGTAACTTAAACCCATTGAGGCAATTTTAAGGGTAAGTTTGTAGTGCTGTGAGGATTCATCCTGATAGATATAACCCATCTCTTTCATCGCTGTCAGAATGCGGTGCATGGCAGATTTAGGAATATCCAGATCAACCGCAAGTTGGCTAAGTGCGCATCCATTCACTTCTTTTAATAGTGCCTCAAGGATGAGTAAAGAACGATCATTATTGCTGAGCATAAAAATCCTGATATTATTTTTTGGAACAGTGTTCCAAAAATTTAAAAAACCGATTATAGTACGATTAGATTCTATCTTAAATACAGATGAGATAAATCGCTTAACTCAGAAAAGGTCGTTTCTGAGTTCTTTAAAAGTTCAGAATCTGAATGGATAACAACAACCAGTCATGCGATGGAAAACGCATATTTTACTGGCGAACACTGAGGGAAAAAGTGCATGACTCAACAAGTCAATTTACGGGATTTTATCGATGAAAATCGTATTTCTCCTATGCAAAAAATGATTATTTTCTTATGCTTAATGATCGTTGTTGTCGATGGTATTGATATCTCGGTCATGGGATTTGTTGCCCCTGTGATCAAACAGTCATGGGGCATCAGTACCACTGATCTCGCACCAGTCATGAGCGCGGCTTTAATCGGTTTAGCAGTCGGCGCTGTCATTTCAGGGCCTTTAGCCGACAAATTCGGGCGTAAAAAACTCTTGATTACAAACCTGCTTGGTTTTGGTGTATTTACCTTACTGGCAGCACTTTCTACAAACGTAACAGAGTTGATGATGTTTCGTTTTATTGCGGGGCTGTTTATGGGCGGTGTTATGCCTCAAGCAGTGACCTTGGTCACAGATTATTCTTCGATGAAAGTGAATGGTCGCTTAGTGACGATTATTTTAAGTGGCTTCACCATTGGTGCTGCGATTGGTGGTTTTCTCGCAGCTTGGGTGATTCCTCATTTTAACTGGCATGCCATGATGATTATTGGAGGCATCTTACCAATTTTGCTTGCGACCATTGCAATCTTTAAATTACCTGAATCTATTGGTTATAAGGTACTTAAGCAGCATCCTAAAGAAGAAATTGATGCCATTATTCATAAAATGGCACCGAATTTTGATACTCGTAACACCGTATTTGTATTACCTCAACCGAAGACAGATACAGTAGATAACCCTGTTAAAACTGTCTTGAGTCCATTTTATCTCATAGGAAGCTTTTTACTGTGGTGGAGTTACGCATCGGGATTGTTTGTGGTTTATCTACTAGGTAGCTGGTTACCCATGATGACTCATGAATTTGGTTTTAGCATTAAAGAAGCTTCTTTGATTACAGCTATTTATCAGCTTGGTGGACCGATTGGCTGTATTGCATGCGGCTATCTTATGGATAAAGTCAACCCGCATCTTGGTTTAGTGTTCGCATATGCACTTGCGGTTGTATTCATGGTTTTTGTTGGGGATGCTGGGCATAACTTCATGTTGTATAGCACCATGTGTTTCTTCATTGGGATGTGGATGAATGGTGCTAATGCGGGTATGAATAGTATTTCAAGTTCATTTTATCCCGTCTTTGCTCGAGCAACAGGTAATAGCTGGATGCACGGAATCGGACGTTTGGGTGCAGTCGCAAGTGCTTTTGTAGGTGCCTATTTCTTAAGCCTAGGCTGGGCTGCCAGTAAAATCTTCCTGATTTTATGTTTGCCGACGGTCGGCATCATTACCGCCCTGATGTTAATGAAACTTATTTATTCCCCTAAACGTATACAGCAACGAGAGCTTGATAACGCTCAGATCTAAGACACACTCTTAAACGTAAATTTTAACCTAACCTGCTTATTTTAAAAGGATATTGAATTATGGATATTCAATTGAATGGATCTACTCGTCTTTATTTTGTGGTTGGGCATCCAATTAAACAGGTGAAATCACCTGAAGGCGTGACTCAAGAGCTAATCAACAAAGGTTTAAATGCAATTGTTTCTCCAGCAGATGTGCATCCAGATCATTTTCCAGCCTTTGTTGAAAACACTAAAAATATGCTCAATACCGATGGTTTGATTGTGACCGTTCCACACAAAATCACTGCGCTGCAATGCTGTGATCAAGTGACTGACCGCGCCAAGTTTATTGGTGCTGTCAATACCATGCGTCGAACGGTGGCAGGTTGGGAAGGTGACATGCTGGATGGTACAGGCATGATACAAGCCATTAAAGCTAAACATATTCAACTTAAAGATAAACGTGCCATTTTGGCAGGTGCAGGTGGTGCTGGCAAAGCGATAGCGTATGAACTGTTAATGGCTGGTGTGGCTGAACTGGCTATTTTTGATGTAGAGACAACTCGCCAGCAACAATTGGTTGAACATTTAAATGCTTTAGGTCAAGGCAAAGTCATTGCCCACAATAATGACCCTTCAGGTTTCGATGTTGTGGTCAATGCAACACCCATGGGCATGAATGGTGATCCATCTGCAGCGTACCTACTCGATCAATTGACCTCTGAAATGTCAGTTGCCGATGTCGTGACGAGTCCTGAAAAAACCCCTTTTATTTCTAAAGCTTTGGAATTGGGTTGTACCGTGGTGATGGGTACAGAAATGTTTGTTCAAGTCCGTGATTTGATGGTGAATTATTTACTTGGAAATGGCTCTGGCAATGGAGACATGAAACATGATGCAGCTTGATCCACAAAAAAATGTACCTAAGCGTCAGTATTCACTTTCATTTTTGACTGTTGCTGATGTTGCTCCAGTGGAAGCAGTCAAAATTGCAGCAGAGTGTGGCTATGCAAAAGTCGGGTTACGTCTTTTGCCTGCTGCACCCAACGAAGCTGGCTATCCTATTTTAACCGATGCAAACGTTGTGTCTGAAACCGTGGCAGCACTTAAAGATACAGGTGTGCAGGTTGCTGATGTAGAAATCATACGTCTGACGCCTGACTTTAATGGGAAAAAATATCTACAGTTTTTAGAAGTCGCACAACGACTAGATGCAAAACATATTTTAGTTGCAGGCAATGATCCTGAACAGAACCGTCTAATTGAGAACTTTGCACAATTTTGTGAACTTTCAAATCAATACGGTTTGAGCTGTGATTTGGAATTTATGCCATGGACTGATGTTAAAAATCTAGAGCAAGCGAATTTCATCGTTGAACAATCTGCTCAAAGTAATGCAGCCATTTTAATTGATTCTCTGCATTTTGATCGTTCTGACTCAACAATTGAACAAGTCAAGGCATTGCCTAAATCACGCATGAACTATGTTCAGCTTTGTGATGGTTTAGCTAATTATGATCTGAGTCATGAAGGCTTAATCAAAGTTGCGCGTTCAAACCGCTTGGTTCCAGGACAAGGTGAGATTGATTTGGTGGCTTTAATTGCGGCATTACCTAACGATTTAACCTTGGCAGCAGAAGTTCCAAATTTAGAACTGACCAAGTTACCTGCACTTGAACGTGCCCGAATAAATTTAGAGGCAATGAAAAAACTTGTTGCACTCGCTCAAATGGACACTGCAGCGGGGTAGTTTATGAACGCGTCAACTCAACACGATTTTACTGCTTTGACGGCAAAGTTCCGCCATCAATATGAATGTGATGTTTTGGTCATCGGTTCTGGGGCAGGTGGACTTTCTACTGCAGTGACCGCGGCAACTCAGGGTTTAAATGTTATCGTTGCTGAAAAAGCAACCGTATTTGGTGGAACCACTGCGGTTTCAGGTGGCTGGCTTTGGATTCCTAATACACCACAGGCAAAGCATGCTGGGCAAGCTGAGCCGATTGAAACACCGAAACAATATCTTAAAAATGTGCTTGGTGAAAAATACGATGAATCACGTATTCATACTTATGTGACTAAAGCACCTGAAATGGTTGATTTTTTTGAAAAATCAAGCAGTGTGAAATTTAATATTGGTGCTGCTGTACCTGATTTTTTTAATCTGGAAGGTTCGCGTGTCGGTTGGCGTTCTATCGTTGCTGCACCATTTGATGGGCGTGAATTAGGTTCAAACTTACATTTATTAAAACCTGCTATTCCAGAAACCACCGTTTGGGGAATGGGGATTGCTTCAGGTGTAGATATGAAGCATTTTATTAATACATTTAATGCAGTGCCTTCATTTCTTTACGCGACTAAACGTGTGCTACGGCATTTTTTCGATTTGTTATTTCGACATCGTTCCACACAAATTGTAAATGGCAATGCCTTAGTTGCACGATTATTGAAATCTGCCTTAGATCAGAATGTTCAGTTATTGGCGAATCACTCAGCAACGCAATTAATCGATGAAAATGGCAAAGTTTCAGGGGCTATTTTTAAAACACCTGAAGGTTTAGTTCAGATCAAGGCAAAACATGGTGTGGTTTTGGCAACAGGCGGTTTTCCACATGATGATGAACGTAAACTTAAACTATTTCAGCATGTTGCTGATGGTACACCACATTTTTCGGCTGCGCCTGAAACTAATACAGGTGATGGTTTAAAACTTGCTGAAAGTGTCGGTGCAGAAGTTGATACCACCTTGTCATGCAATGCTGCATGGGCACCTGTATCACTTATGCCTCGTTTGGATGGCACATTAGGTCGTTTTCCACATCTGGTTGAACGTGGTAAACCAGGATTAATTGCGGTACTTCCAACTGGAAAACGCTTTACCAATGAAGGCGATTCTTATCCTGCATTTATTAAAGACTTATTTAAACATACACAAAAAGGTGATTTGGCACGTTGCTGGCTAATTTGTGACCATAAGTTTATTCGGCGATATGGCTTAGGTGCAGTCAAGCCATTTCCCATCTCCATGCAACCTTGGATTGATAATGGTTATTTGAAACAAGCGAATAGCATCGAAAGTTTGGCAAAAATTTGCCAAATAGATGTCACGACATTCAAAAATACCATCGTGAACTATAACGTTGATGCACATAAAGGCGTAGATCGTGAATTTGGTCGTGGCACAACACCATACCAAAAAGCACAAGGCGATCATGAGCAAAAACCTAATCCATGTATTGCGCCAATTGAAAAAGGTCCTTTTTATGCGGTTGAAATTGTTCCTGGCAGTTTAGGTACTTTTGCAGGATTAATTACAGACAATGATGCTTGCGTTCTCGATAAAAACACGCACTTACCGATTCAAGGCTTATATGCCGTGGGTAATGACATGAATTCTATCATGGGAGGGCAATATCCAAGTGGTGGAATTACCTTAGGACCCGCAATGACATTTGGTTATATCGCAGCAAATCATTTGGTTAAACAAGCTCATACGAAGAAAGCATAAAACAGGCAAGCAAAAGGAAAAATGACATGGAACAGGTTGTTGATTTATTGGTCATTGGTGCTGGTGCTGCGGGAATGTCTGCTGCATTATTTGCAAAATTAAACGGACTAGATGTCTTGTTGTGCGAAAAGGCCAGTCAAGTCGGAGGAACATCTGCAACTTCAGGAGGTACGATTTGGGCACCTGGGACAGCACAAAGCCAGAAAGCAGGTGTACCTGATCATATTGAAGATGCACGAGCCTTTTTAAAATCAGTGGTTGCAGATCGTGGCGGGGAAAAAATCCGTGAAGCATTTTTAGCTTCTAGTCCCAAAATGATTCAAGAATTAGAAGATAAAACATCCGTAAAACTGAATGTTTGCCTTGCTCATCCTGATTATGTCAAAAATCAACCTGGTGAAGCGGTTGGCGGGCGCGCCTTCGCACCTGCTGAATTTGATGCAAGTGTATTGGGTTCAGACTTTAAATATGTACGTCCACCACGCCCTGAGTTTATGGGCTTGGGAGGGATGATGGTGAATCGTAATGAATTGAATGCCTTGTTAAAGCCATTTTCATCAGGCAAAAATTTTATGACTACGATGAGCGTTGTTTTGCCTTACTTCCTGTCACGGTTACGTTATCCAAGGGGTACCCGTTTGGTGATGGGTAATGCTCTGGTCGGCAGCCTTTTTTATAACCTTAAACAAAAAAATGTGCCTGTCTGGTTAGATTCGCCATTACAAGAACTGATAGTTGAAAATGGAAAAATTACAGGTGCAAAAATTACACGAAATGGAAAAACCGTTACTGTAAGAACTCATCAAGGTGTTGTTTTAGCAACAGGCGGCATCGGTTGGAATCAAAAGTTACGTCAAAAATTATTCCCTAAAGGGTTAATCGAAGAGTCACTTTCCCCAATGTCGAATACAGGTGATGGTCTAATAACAGCAATGCAAATTGGGGCAAAGCTTGATCCATCTGTAGAGAGTAGCGTTTTGTATTTTCCATGTTCCATTCATACCCATAAAGATGGTTATAAAGCCATTTGGCCGCATATTATTTTAGATCGCGCAAAACCAGGTGTGATTGCAGTAAATACAGATGGTAAGCGCTTCGTGAATGAAGCAGATTCTTAT
This sequence comes from Acinetobacter sp. ANC 4636, assembly GCF_054454555.1. Lineage (NCBI taxonomy): Bacteria > Pseudomonadati > Pseudomonadota > Gammaproteobacteria > Moraxellales > Moraxellaceae > Acinetobacter > Acinetobacter sp. ANC 4636. The sequence continues at coordinate 18,092 of NZ_JBTKVD010000022.1, forward strand.
CATGATTTCTGTATGGCACAAATTGCATCAAATCAAGGTAAAGACAAAATTAAGTCTTATCTGATTTGTGATCATACGGCTATTCAAAAATATGGCTTAGGTTTTGTGCTTCCTGGTGCAAAAAAACTCGATTATTTTTTACGTGAAAAATATTTATATGCAGCAGATACCCTTCAAGAACTTGCACAAAAAGTGGGGATCAACCCGAATAACTTAGAGCAAACCGTTAAACGTTATAACCATTTCGTTGAGCAAAGTGTCGATACAGATTTTGCTAAAGGCACAGGGGTAATGAACCGCTTTAACGGTGATGCTGAAGTTCAACCAAACCCATGTTTAGGCAAACTGGAAACAGGGCCTTACTACGCACTTGAAGTGATTCCGATGGACTGTGCCAGTAGTGGTGGTTTGGCAGGCGATGAATTTGGTCGGGTTCTCGATCAAAACAACCAAGTGATTCAAGGCTTGTTTGCCTGTGGTAATGACTTGTCTTCAATCTTCAAAGGAACTTATCCAGGACCTGGCACAACCCTTGGTCCAGCAATGGTTTTTGCGTGGAGAATTGCTCAATTTGCAGCAGGAAAGCTACGCGAAAATACAAATGAAAATGCAACTTTAACTCAGCCACAAAATTTACAGCAGGAGCGTCAATCCGCATGAAACTTTATGAATTAATCAATATCACCATCAAAATGGGTACAGCAGGCATAGTGGCTCAAGGTATTCAGGAATACTATGCTGCAAGTGGAGTAAAAGGAACATTATTTGGTGTATGGTTTTCAGATATCGGTCAGTTAAACCAAGTTGTTGTTTTACGTGGTTTTGATACTAAAGAAGATCAAGATGCTGAAGATGCTCGTTTAGCAACTCAAGAAAATTTATTTAACTCAAGTGAAAATATCATTGATTATTCAGTTGAGCATTTTGCAGGATTTGATTTTTTACCAGAAATTGAGCAAGGAAAATTTGGCCCTGTGTATGAAATTCGCACTTATGAACTCAAACATGGTGGCGTACCTCATGTACTTGAAGCGTGGAAAAATGCGGTACCGACCCGTACTGAATATTCGAAATTGACCGTTGCAATGTATGCACTGGATGGAACACCGCGAATTGTGAGTATTTGGCCATACGCATCGTTAAATGAACGTTCAGAAATTCGTGCGAAATCTGTGGCTGATGGTATTTGGCCACCTAAAGGTGGGCCACAATGGTTGACACATCAAATGAAGTCAATTATTGCATTACCAACCTCTGTTTCACCATTGCAATAATTGCACTGACAGTATTGATCTACAAAAAAGCTCGCTCTACATGGGTGAGCTTTTTGTAAATTGAGTCATTCGGTTTTTAAAATAGAAAATAAATAAAATCAAATATATGGTTTAAAAATCATTGTAATACATCATCATAATATTCTTTTCATAAGCCTCTCTATCTTTCTATGGGAGAAAGATGGAAAGAGTGTAAGTCGTTATGAAAGAATTTAGTGTCTGTGACTACTCAATCGATTAATGCAAGTCCAATGAGGTTAAACGGTCGGGAATCATCAATGCCTGATCAATATACAGTTTGACCAAACGCTCACGGGAACCGATTGATTTTTGATAATAGGTTGAATTTAATAATAATGATGCGCCATAAGTGACTGTCCAGATATAAGACAGATAATCACGAATTGACATATTGCTATTCAAAAGATGAAGATAGTCTTTGGTAATATCCTTGATTTCAATAATTCGTTCTTCGCGTATTTTGTATAATTCTTCAAACAGGGGTTTTAGATTGCGCTCATTATTGGTTAGGCGCTCTTCAATATTATGCAATAAAATTGTTCTACTGGAATTTAACATATTGTATAACATGTACTTAAACACATAGACTTTAATGTCATGATTATATTTTTTGGAAATTTCCAATAATCTCTTTTCGTTTAAGATAATTAGCTCAAGATATAATTGATTTTTACTTTTAAAATGCTTGTAGATTGTACCTTTGGCAATATCCAGTTCTAATGCTATATCGTTTAAGCTGATTTCCTGATTATTTTCTAATAGTAAAGTCTCAGCCATCATTAAAATATTATTTTTACGTTCCAGAAATTTCTGTTGGCGGGTTGGACTCACTTTTCTTTCTTTTTGCAGATCTTGCGGAACTGAATCTAGCTTATTGAAAGATTGAGTCATTTTAGAGTCCATTGACTGATCCATAGGTTTTTAAATTGTATAATAAATTTGCTAAAAAAACTAAAATTTTGAAAAAAGTGAACTCTAGAGATCAATATTTTGGATTTAAATAAAAACTCATCTAACATCCTAATGGTTTGGATTTTTGAGTGTGGATTTAGACCATTTTAAAATCATATTGAATACATGAAAGTCTTCAATCATATTTTTAAAAACTCAAATAAATTCAAATACTTTAATTATATTAATTGATAATGATACTCATCAGAATGGAATTGATTTTTTTAATCAAAAGATCGCTGATGTCATCAAGACCGCTTGGGTAACATTGCTTGAGCCTAAAAAAGTGATTCAGGAAGGAAAAATGCCAATTTATAACGCGCCTCTCAAAGATATGGACTTTATTTTAAACGATGTATTTAACGCAGAAGCATTCTGGCAAGCACATGAAAAAATTGCACATTTGGATATGCAAACAGCAAATGCAATTTTAGAAGAAATGGCAAAGTTTTCTAAAGGTACACTTCTGGATTTGAATCGTTCCGCAGATGAAGAAGGCGGTGCACAATTTCATCAAGGTGAAGTAAAAACGCCGCAAGGTTTTAAAGCAGCATTTCAACAGTATGCTGAAGGTGGCTGGATCGGGTTGGGTGCAGAAGAAGAATGGGGTGGTCAGAACATTCCAAAAATGTTGACTGTTCTGGTGGATGAAATGATTTTTGCCACCAACCCATCGTTTATGTTGTATCCGTTACTGACTGTTGGTGCGGGAATGGCGCTGAATAACTGCGCTTCGCAGCAGCAAAAAGAAACTTATTTACCAAAAATGTATACAGGGGAATGGTCAGGAACCATGTGCCTGACTGAACCGCATGCGGGTACCGATCTTGGGATCATTAAAACCAAGGCTGAGCCAAATGCTGATGGTTCATACCAGATCACAGGCACTAAAATCTTTATTACCAGTGGTGAACATGACCTCTGTGAGAACATTATTCATTTAGTTTTGGCTAAAACACCAAGTGCGCCTGCGGGTTCACGTGGTATTTCCATGTTTATTGTGCCGAAATTTATGGTCAATGAAGATGGTAGTTTAGGTGAGCGCAACAGTGTTGCTGCAGGCTCTATTGAGCACAAAATGGGAATTAAAGGTTCATCTACTTGTGTTATGAACTTCGATGCTGCAAAAGGTTTCTTGGTCGGTCAGGAAAATGAAGGCTTGGCGGCTATGTTTGTCATGATGAACTATGAACGTTTATCTATGGGAATTCAAGGACTTGGCGCTTCAGAATTTGCTTATCAAAATGCTGCCCAATATGCGACAGATCGTTTGCAGGGGCGCAGTGCTACAGGCGTACAATCTCCTGAAAAACCAGCAGATTCGATTTTGGTACACGGTGATGTTCGCCGCATGTTGCTCAATGCGCGTGCCAATAATGAGGCATCACGTGCATTTGCAGTCTATGTGGGTCAGCAACTGGACATGACCAAGTTTGCTCACGATCCAGCAAGTGTACAACGAGCCAATGATCGGGTTGCTTTACTTACACCGATTGCCAAAGCTTATTTGACCGATACCGCATTGGATGCCGTTTTAGATGCACAAATGTGTTTCGGTGGGCATGGTTATATTCGTGAATGGGGCATGGAGCAGTGTGTACGTGATTTGCGTATTGCTCAGATTTATGAGGGGACCAATGGTGTACAGGCACAAGACTTGATTGGGCGAAAAACCATTAAGAATCAGGGTGCACTGATCGCAGATTATATTGCCGAGATTCGTGATTTTGTGCAGCAACTCGATGATAGCCTGGTGATTAAAACAGCAACACTGGATGCATGTACACAAGTTGAAAAGACTACCCAGTTTATTTTAGAACAGGCAAAAAACCATCCAGAGTTTGCCAATGGCATTGCAGTTGATTATTTGCATGCGGTTGGTCTCATGAGTTTTGCCTATATGTTTGCCCGCATTACACATGCAGCTCAGGAAAAACCAGAAGAGTTTTACCAGCATAAACTGGTACTGGCACAGTACTATGCAGAGAAATGCTTGCCACAACTGGCTTCGCATATTGCCAAAATTCAGGCGGGCACAGCAACGTTAATGCAGTTACCAGAAGCGTATTTCACAGCACAAGCATAAAAAATTGATTCACTATAGGATGAGAAATCAAAATTTTTCATCCTATAACAAGACAAAATTAGAGGTCACGATTGACTCAGAAATGATTCAAAGTCATTGATCTATAAATCAGTAAGGATATTGAGTCCGAAGATTTGAACTCTAATGAACGTAATAAGGATATAAAAACGATGATTGTTATTTTAAGTGCAGTACGTACAGCCATGGGAAGTTTTCAGGGGGTACTGTCACCACTTACTACGCCAGAGCTTGGTGCGGTGGTCGTTCGCGAAGCGGTACAGGTTTCAGGTATACAACCTGCACAAGTCGATGAAGTTATTTTGGGTTGTGTGCTCCCTGCAGGCGTGAAGCAAGCACCTGCACGTCAGGCCATGCGTCAGGCAGGTTTGGCAGATACAACGCCAGCAACCACGATTAATAAAGTTTGTGGTTCGGGTATGAAAGCGGTCATGCAAGCTGCCGATAGCATTCGTGCAGGTTCAGCCCAGATCATCGTAGCGGGCGGCATGGAGTCCATGAGCAATGCGCCTTATCTGCTGGATAAAGCCCGCAGTGGTTATCGCATGGGGCATGGAAAAGTCACCGATCACATGTTTCAGGAAGGTCTGGAAGATGCTGAAACAGGTCTGTCGATGGGGATTTTGGCACAGGACATGGCAGACCAAAAAGGCTATAGTCGTGAGCAACAAGACCAGTATGCAATCGAGTCCCTGAACCGCGCTATTCATGCTACCCAACAGGGATATTTTCAAGCGGAAATTGTGCCTGTGCAGATCAAAGGGCGAAAAGGCGAGATTACGGTTGATCAGGATGAACAGCCGCTCAATGCCAAAATTGACAAAATCAGCACATTGCGCCCTGCCTTTAAAAAAGATGGCACGATTACTGCCGCCAATGCCAGCTCAATTTCAGATGGTGCTTCGGCACTGGTCATTACGTCAGAGCAATATGCACAAGCTCAGGGCTTAAACCCTTTAGCCAAGATTTTGGCGTACGCTTCACATGCACAGCATCCTTCAGAATTTACCATTGCACCTGTTGGGGCGATTGAGAAAGTTTTAAAACAGACAGGATGGTCGACGCAAGAAGTTGATTTGTGGGAAATTAACGAAGCCTTTGCCATGGTGACAATGGCCGCTATAGATGCGTTTGAACTGGAGCACGATAAAGTCAATATCCATGGTGGTGCTTGTGCTCTCGGGCATCCATTAGGCTCATCGGGTTCACGAATTATCGTCACTTTAATTCATGCCTTAAAACGTACTGGTGGTAAAAAAGGAATTGCAGCATTATGTATCGGCGGTGGAGAAGCCACTGCGATAGCAATCGAATTGGTTTAATACAAATAAACAAGGAAATTCCGTTTAAACATAACGATAAAAACGGAATCAGAATTCAAACGATATTGGGATATTAGAAATGTTAAATGGTTTGGAGCGTATTCGTCTAGCTAGTCTGCATGACAAAGTGGTGCCTGTTGAGCAGGCAATTCAATTGATCCGAGACGGCTCAGTCGTTGGAATGAGCGGTTTCGGTGGTGCAGGCGAGGCAAAAACGGTGCCTTTGGCACTGGCAGATTATGCTCAGCAGCATCCACTAAAAATTACCCTTGCGACAGGTGCCAGTCTTGGTAATCGGATTGATGGGCATTTAAGTCAGGCGCATGCACTGGCTCGTCGCTATCCATATCAGGCAGACCCTGATTTGCGTCAAGCCATCAACCAAGGCGAAGTGATGTATATAGATCAGCATTTATCTGAAATGGCTGAAAATATTCGTCACCAAAACCTGCCACGCATTAATGTCGCAGTCATTGCAGCAACTGCAATTACCGAAACAGGGCAGATTATTCCGACGGCTTCTTGTGGTAACTCGGCTAATTTTGTGGAAATGGCAGATCAGGTCATTATCGAAATTGACTGTACCATTAGCCCTGAATTTGAAGGTGCGCATGATGTTTATGTGCCTGCAACTCGCCCAAATCGCCAGCCTATTCCGTTAGTCAATGCCAGCAACCGCATTGGCACATTAGGCATAGAGGTCGATCCAGCCAAAATAGCCGCGATTGTGATCAATCATCTGCCTGATACGTCTTTTAAAATGGATGAACCTGATGCTGATACCTTGGCGATTGCCCAGCATTTAATTCATTTCTTTGAACAGGAAGTGGCATCAGGTCGTTTGCCTGAAAATCTGGGGCCATTACAGTCGGGTGTCGGTTCAATTGCCAACGCAGTTTTCGCAGAATTTCAGCATTCAAATTTTCATGATTTGGAAATGTATTCTGAGGTATTGCAAGACTGCACATTCGGACTCATTGATTCGGGGAAAATGACATTTGCTTCGGGTAGCTCCATGACTTTGTCAGAACCATGTGCCGCGCATGTCATGAAAAATTTTGACATGTATAAAGACAAGATTGTGCTGCGCCCTCAGGAAATTTCCAACAACCCTGAAATTATCCGTCGCTTAGGCATCATCGCCATCAATACCGCATTGGAGTTCGATATTTACGGTAACGTTAACTCGACCCACGTGTCAGGCACAAAAATGATGAATGGTATTGGTGGATCAGGTGATTTTACCCGCAATGCGCATCTGGCGATTTTTGTGACCAAATCGATTGCTAAAAATGGTGCCATTTCCTCAGTAGTTCCGATGGTCAGCCATTGTGACCATATTGAGCATGATGTGGATATTTTGGTGACTGAACAAGGTCTGGCAGATTTGCGTGGTTTGGCACCTCGTGAGCGAGCGCGTAAAATTATTACGTGTTGTGCACACCCAAGTTACCAAAAATCGCTGTTAGATTATTTTGAACGTGCTTGTGCTTTAGGCGGGCATACTCCGCATTTACTGCGTGAAGCATTGTCATGGCATGCTAACTTTGTGGAAACAGGGCGAATGCAATAAGTTTATATATTTTAAATCCATATGATTCGTTGCTGTTTTTTTAGCAACAGTATTTACTTGATTTTTATCATATTAGATGGGCATTATGCCCATCTTGTATTTTATCTGATGAAAGATGAATAAATTTTTAACTCAATTTAATATAATAATATAAAAATCAATTCACTAAATTAATTTAAATCGCAAAATTCAACACGTTTGGCATCTTGTATAAAGCTTATGTTTTAGATTTGCGATGTCATGACTTTCTCTGATAAAACTTCATAATAAAAGAATATAAATCATCTTTTATAAGCTCATCCTGAGCTCATTTTTCGCAAAATAATACGGGTTTTGTGCGCTGAAATTTTTATAAAATATTCTTTTTTCAATACTTTAAAGACATAAAGATATATCAATTTGGTTTTTGACTCTAACCCAATAACAAAATAATTTACTTACAAAATAAAACGATACTTCACAGGAGGTGAGGGATGAACAAAGTCAATATCAATGACATTGTTGACAAGGCCAGCTTTACTGCTTTTCATTGGAAAGTTTTAATGTGGTGTTTATTGATTATTATCTTTGATGGATATGATCTGGTTATTTATGGTGTTGTGCTTCCATTATTAATGAAACAGTGGTCACTCACAACCGTTGAGGCAGGGTTACTTGCCAGTGCAGCTTTATTTGGCATGATGTTTGGTGCCATGATTTTCGGAACAATTTCAGACAAGTTAGGGCGTAAAAAAGCTATCTTAATTTGTGTATCTTTATTTAGCGGATTTACTTTTATTGGGTCTTTTGCCACAGGTCCAGCGGAATTTGCCGGTCTGCGTTTTATGGCTGGACTCGGTATTGGTGGTGTCATGCCAAATGTCGTGGCTCTCATGACCGAATATGCACCTAAAAAAATCCGCAGCACTTTAGTCGCGATTATGTTCAGTGGTTATGCGATTGGTGGCATGACATCGGCGCTGCTTGGTGCATGGCTAGTAAAAGATATGGGATGGCAAATCATGTTTTTGATTGCTGGTATTCCACTTTTGCTCCTTCCTTTGATCTGGAAATTTTTACCTGAATCTTTAGCTTTTCTGGTGAAATCTAACCGTGATGATCAAGCTCAAAGTATTGTCAGAAAACTTGCCCCACAAACGGAGCTAACGATCGATACACAGTTAGTACTTAATGAAAATACCGTGACAGAAGCGCCTGTTCGCGCACTCTTCCAACAAGGGCGCACATTTAGCACATTTATGTTCTGGATTGCATTCTTTATGTGTCTGTTAATGGTTTATGCATTAGGAAGCTGGTTACCAAAACTGATGTTACAAGCTGGCTATTCATTAGGTGCCAGTATGTTATTCCTCTTTGCTCTAAATATTGGAGGAATGGTTGGTGCGATTGGTGGTGGTGCGCTTGCAGATAAATTTCATTTAAAACCAGTATTGACCAGTATGTTTGTCATTGGTGCTGCTGCCTTGATCTTACTTGGATTTAATAGCCCACAATTTGTTTTATACACCCTTATTGCGATCGCTGGAGCCGCAACAATTGGTTCGCAAATCTTACTGTATACCTTTGTTGCACAGTTTTACCCAACTGCAGTTCGTTCAACAGGGATGGGATGGGCATCTGGTATTGGGCGGATTGGAGCCATTATCGGTCCAGTTTTAACAGGTGCATTACTTACATTTGAGTTACCTCACCAAATGAACTTTATAGCAATTGCCATACCTGGCCTTCTTGCCGCACTCGCTATCTTTTTGGTGAATTTAAAAGCTTCTGTTGCTGCACAGTCAGCTCCTGATTTTTCTCTTCAATCATCATCTCTTACTGAGTCGTAAAAATCGGTGCGCCTAGGACTGGCGCACCCTTATTGGAAATGGATTATGCGCTTATTACCATGTTTTAAATCACAATATTTAGCCGCTTCAACCCTATTCTTCATAGGTGGAATATCAAGTTCTATGCTTTTTGCAGCAGATTCGTTGGGACAGCCAAACGAGGATGAATGGAAATTCACGCTGAAAAATGCCTACATCAACCGTGACTATGAAAATCCT
>NZ_JBTKVD010000023.1:0-27288 GCF_054454555.1 Acinetobacter sp. ANC 4636
CTGCATTTTTTGTTTAATTATCCAACTGTTTTAATAAATTAGTTTCTTTTTTTCATATTGTGATAATCACATTTCAATTTTATTCATGCTATATAATGGTTAAAATTAAATTATCTAACTAAAATGTCGGAAATGCGTATGCGTAGTCAGTTTTCTGTATTGTGGGTTTCTTTAATTGCGCTGAGTGTCAGTGCTTCTGTTCTAGCAGCAGAATCAGATACTTCTACCTCTATAAATGAAACTCAGGCTCAATCGACTGCTGCAAAAGGCTCTCGTATTGATAAAATTAAGGCATTTTCCGAAAAAACAATTAAAGACTTAAAAGTCGATGCCAATGCAACTCAGCCTGATGAAGTTAAAGACCCTTTTCAACCACTCAACCGTAAGATCTTTGTCTTCAATGACTATATAGATCGCTATGCCCTACGACCTATAGCTGTACAGTATCAGGCGAAGATTCCTGCCGAAGTACGTGGTTCGTATCGTCAATTTCGGGGCAATTTAGCTGAACCGTGGAATGCAACCAACCAAATTATTCAATGGAAACCTAAGCGCGCATTTCAAACGGTGGGGCGGTTCTTAATTAATAGTATTACAACATTAGGCTTAGCAGATCCAGCAAGTCGCCTAGGCCTAGATGAGGAAGAAGAAAGCTTAGGAACGACATTGGGTTATTATGGTGTTTCTTCAGGCCCATATTTGATGGTGCCATTTCTTGGTCCAAGTACTTTACGTGATGGTTTGGGTTTTATTGTTGATACTCAGGCAAGCCCACAAAAGTATATTTTGCAAGAGAATTACCCTGGATTATATTGGGGAGATTGGGCGGTCTATGCAATTGATGTACGTAGTTCATTGTTAGATGTTGATCAGGGTTTACAAGGCGACCGTTACGCAGCAATCCGAGATGCTTACTTACAGCGCAAACGCTTTGTCATTGCAGAGAAAAAAGGGGATTCGAGTCAAGAAACTTCTTTTATTGATGAGAATGATGGAGTAGATAGTAGTGCACCAGCCGATTCTCAGCCTAATAATAAATAATGATTTGTGATTAACATTATTTATTATATTTTGAATCAACCATTGATGTAAAAGGACTGTTCTCTCATTTATGTATTTCATTAAACCTAGTCGAACAATACCTCATCTAGAGCGTGTGTTAAGTGCTTTACCGAGCCTACAAATGATTCATATAGAGGACATTCCCCTTTACGATCAAAGCATTATTGCAATTGCTGACGTACAGGATTTTTTAGAACATCAATGGGAGTTGCCAACGATTGTACTTGCTTTTGAAAATGAAGGCTCTGCGCTTGCACAAGCATGGCAAGCGGGTGCGTTAGCAGGATGGATTTGGTATCAGCTCCCTGAAAAACCTATTGAAGCGCTCGCTAAAATTGATGCGCAATATAAGCGTAATCAAGATAGTCGCGATTTACCCTCTGCTGCCATATTACAAAAAAAACTGCTTCCAACCCCGCTTGAATTGCCTAACTATAAAATTGAATCATTTTTCAAACCATCTGCCTATTTGTCAGGAGACTGGTACGATTACTGGAAAATCAGTGATAAAGAAATTATTTTTTATCTCGCGGATGTTTCAGGTCACGGCGTGACCAGTAGCTTACTGACTTCATGGATGGCTGCTTTTCATGGTCGTTCTAAAACACCTCGTGAGCTAATTAAAAAGCTCAATGGGATGTTAGTCCAAGAAAATATTGAAAAACATATCACGATGATTACGGGAATTTTAAATTTTGAAACCCATCATTTGCGTTGGTCCAGTGCAGGACATTACCCTCCAGCGATCTTATTTGAGCCGAATCAGCCCCCGAAAATTTTAAATACCAGCAGCTTTCCCCTAGGCCTAACTGAAGACTTAGAAGTTGAAGAATTTGAATGTATTTTAAGCAAACAAGCACGTTTCATTGTGTGCTCGGATGGGGCACTAGAGCCATTTGAAGGCGGTTTAAATGAACAATTTCAAAAACTTGTCGAACATCTGCAAAATCATACATTTCAAGCACCAGCACATGTCGCCGATGATATCGCAATTCTAAGTTTATGCCGAGTAAAGTAGCAAAAAAACCTATATCGTAGTTTTTTGTAATTAATTTTCACTGCTCAACCACTTGAGTATGTCCCCCCCCTATGTGATAATTTTCTAATCCTTCTCAAAAAATGGCATATATATGTCAACAGGTCATGTTGAATATGCAAGTTTGAATGGCACGCATTTTTTCAAGATTATTGGAGAAGTTCGCGCACAATCTTGTATTAGTTTAGACAAACTTTTGAGTAAGATTGAACAGCAAAGCAACGTTAAAGGTGCGGTTGTCGATTTAACTCAGACTACATTTATCGATAGTACAGTTCTCGGGATTTTAGCGAAACTCGGGATCAAGCTGAAACAGGCACATCAGATTCAGGCAGTGATGCTATCGACGAACCCAGATATCACTACTCTCGCAAATAGCATGGGCTTAGGGCAGGTTTTTATCATGCTCAACTGTGGTGATAACAATGTCTGTACGCGCACGCTTGTTGATGAAAATATTACCCACAAGGCAATGCTGAATACTGTCTTAGATGCTCACCGCACTTTGATGGAACTGAATGATAGTAATCAAAATATTTTTGAACCTTTAGTGAAACAACTCGAAAAAGAACAAGATCAATTTGAAGAAGAAGTTGTACATCCTCATAACGCTTAATTAAAAATAGCAAAGGAACGCTTGCCATGACTTTACTCTCTGTTGCGCAAATGAACTCACAAAATAGCATTGAAGATAACTTCAAGCAGGTTGAGTTACTGATTCAGCAGAGTAAAGCACAAGGTGCATCGCTGATTACTTTCCCTGAAAATTTTATTTGTTTTGCCGCAGGCAAACAACGCGAAACGGCTGAACAATTTGAAAGTATTCAGCAGCGTTTAGAACAGCTTGCACATCAGTATCAAATCTGGATTATTGCAGGAACTTTGCCTTGCCCGTTCCGCCCTGATGGTTCAATTGTGCCTGATGGTCGTGTGCGCACCAGTAGTTTATGTATCAGCCCAGAAGGAACTGAAGCACGTTATGACAAAATTCATTTGTTTGATGTGCAGGTAGCAGATGGCGTAGGTGGTTATCAGGAATCCAAGTTTTTTGAACCTGGCGATGAAGTGGTAGTTGCATCAACCCCTTTTGGTCAGATTGGCTTAATGGTCTGCTATGACTTGCGTTTCCCAGAGTTGGCACTTACGTTAAGACAACGTGGTGCGGATATTTTAACAGCGCCCGCAGCGTTTACTTACACGACAGGACAAATGCACTGGCAGCTTTTACTGCAAGCCCGAGCAATGGATAGTCAATGCTATGTCCTCGGCGCAGCTCAGCAGGGTTGGCATGGCGAAAAACGCCAGACTTGGGGACATGCTGGAGTCACCAATAGCCGTGGTCAGTTACTCGCACTGGTGGAAGATGAAGGCGCACAATTAATTACTGTTGCTTTTGACCACAATGAACATCAACAAGTTCAGGCAGCCATGCCTTTAATACAACACCGCCGCTTATTACAATTTTAATTTTTTGGTTTTTATTGAATACAATCACGCCTCTAATTGTACTATTACCCTCTATACTCCTGACTTTTAACCATTTAAAGTGATAGGTAAAGCTAGTCATCTAAGGAAATGTTGTGTCAGATTTAGGTCTCATGGATGATCACTGGGAAAAACATATTAAATGGTGGGGTGAATATCATTTTGAGTTACACCAGACTCGTACTTGGCAATTTGGTTCATTACTGTTTCGCCTGACTCGCGGCGCCCAAGAATGGCGTATGGAATATCATCGTCCGACGATCCAGTTTGACTATGAACAGCAATGGAAAGAAATATTAGAACCTGATTTTCCATTTCCACCGCCTGTACATGTCGAGCGCTATATGTTTCGCAAAATGGGCAATACTTTCCAACTGTTACCACGACTTGCTGATCGTTCCGTGGTGATTCGTCCTGTTGATCCAATGTATATTCCTGCAGGGCAACGTGGCTTGTTATATATCAGCACTCCACTTTGGATTACAGGCTTTGCCGAAGGGCAACGCGAACCGCTTTTTGATATTCCAGTCATCCGCCCAAAAGATACTTGGTTTGGCCCAGACAAACGCTCTGGCGAGCTTTGCTATGCTACGGCAGTTGATGGCCGCACAGAACTGGAACAACTTAACCCCCGTGCCTTTCGCGCAGTCACTCCGATTATTTTTCATAACAGTAGCCACGAACAATTACGTTTTGACCGCATGAATGTGCCAGTTCCTGCCCTGCCTTTATTTTATAGTGAAAGTACAGGACGCTTATGGACATCGCACATTAAAGTGGTGCATGAATCTTCCGATCGTCCACCTCGGGTACGGATTGAAAATCGGACTCCACCGAAAGCAGGTGAAGTGGTTTATGTGCATGAACCGCGCTCCCCTGGTGGTGCATTGTTTAATATGTTTGATTCATTTTTTTAGGATCGTGAATGGAAAAATCACAAATTCCTCAAGACCTGCTCTCGAGTTTCAAAGATGTGTTCACTAACATGCATATTAATGTCGAACGCATTTCCGATATGTTTGTGGCAGCCACGCTATGTCTGATTGGTTTTGCACTTGCCCGTTTAGTCTCGAATACCTTTATTCGTACAATTGGTGCGAAGTTTAATGCCCATCAGCGCATGGTATGGCGGCGCGGGATTTTCTATACGATTTTCCTGTTTTTTGTCATGGCAGGCTTACGGGAAGCAGGCTTTAAAGTCAGTGTCTTTTTGGGTGCAGCAGGGATTCTGACCGTTGCTTTGGGTTTTGCTTCACAAACTTCGGCGACTAACCTGATCAGTGGGCTATTTCTGATTGGAGAAGGTTCTTTTGAAGTCGGTGATACCATTCAACTGACCTTGTTGCGTGGTCAGGTGATTGAAGGTGAAGTGATTTCAATTGATTTGCTGTCTGTAAAACTCCTGACTTTGGACAATATTTACATTCGCTTGCCAAATGAACAACTGATCAAAACCCCTGTTTATAACCTGTCAAAATATCCAATTCGGCGGATTCCGATTACCCTTGCAGTCAGCTTTCATGAAAACCTAAGCAAAGTTCGTGAAGTGCTCCTTACCACTGCCAAGCATCATGTTTTGGTACTGGATGACCCTAAACCTGCAATGACAGTCACGGCTTTTGGGGAGTCTTCAATTGAACTGCTATTTACCATTTGGTGTCAGCAAGAAAATTACCTGCTGGTCAAAGATGAAATGCAGGAACGGATTCGCGATGCCTTTGTAAAAAACAATATCGAGATTCCTGTACCGAAAATCGGTTTTGTTGGTAGCAGCAATCATCTGCCACCTCTCTAACTATTTTTTCCCTAAAACCAGTCAAAAGCAATCATCAGCTCAGTCGGCTGATGATTCAGCTTGTGGAGATACAGGTGGTAACGGCGCCAGATAGGCAATGATCAACATCATTCCCCCTGCTCCAATAAATGAAATCACCCGTGTCAAAGTCGCGCTTTGCGATAAATCCAGCAACGCCAGTTTAAACACCACAATCGCCAGAATACACGCCCCCATATACCAGACTTCACGCATGGCTTTACGGCTCGCAACGGTCATTCCCACGCATGCCAGTAATGTCCATAGCAAGGTCAGGCTAAGTTGAACCGCACCATTGTGCCAGATGTCCACGCTCCATAACGGCGTATTTAACAGATGATGTAAAGTACGTACCATCACACTGCTCAACACCCAAAGCAGCATAAAAAACAGGCTCGCTTTCAAGAGGCGTTGCCAAAGCAGTGAAGGTAGCTGAATCTGCTGTAACCAGAGCAGGCCACACAGCATGGCAAGACTCAGTACATCAATCGGGTTGAATAAAGGGATGACATAGTATGCCTGTATAGCATCTTGATCGATATTGACCAGCAATAACCAAAGCAGATTACAAAGCCATAGCTCAGGATGTTGTAGCCATACTTTGTTCTTTTGAATGATCGCAGCCCATAACCAGACTGTAGGTAACGCGCCCAGTGCCATGATCGGTGCCTGTACCCATAGACTTAGACCTGCCACTGCCAGACTCACCCAGAGTAACAGTGCAAGCAAACGGTTCGAGTCATGCTGACGCTGTATCCAGTACAACAATCCACTCTGTAATAACGCAGCAACCGCACAAAACACTGCAAAGCCGCTATTTTTCCAGTGCTGCAAACCCTGCCAAATCTGTAATTGCTCCAAGGCTATGACCAGTCCGATAAGAATGATTGTACTAATGATCAGCTGCTCGGCTATCCATTCTATTGACTGTTTCAGCGTAACTACCAGATAAAAGGCTGCATATAACACCGATGCAACTGCCAGCTTTGCCAATAAACCATAGGCTTGCCAGTGGAAAATTTCTACGCTGGCGGCACTGCCACTGTATAAGGCAAATGCCAAAAAGAAGCTGATGGGTGGAATCGCGGCAACACGGCGCTCTGGCGTACGCGTATCTTGTAAAAGAAAATACACGGCAACAGACTGCACTAGAGTATAAATACAGGCACTTAGGGTTGGAAAACTGGCATCTGACCAGATCTGAAAAAATAGCGCACCTGCACTACAGAACAATAAGGCCTCGCCAATGATGCGACTAAAACGATAACGTTCAGTGACACCCCATACAATCAGTGCAGTACCCTGAATCACCCAGCCAAGACTGGTCCAGTGTGCACCTTTTGCCAGTGGAAAAATCAGGGCAAAAAATGCAGTCGCCAAAATCATGAAACTCTTGCCAAGCAGCGAAAGCTCAGCTTGTCGCTTACGAATCCATACCGTCAACCCGAAGTACACTGCCGCCAAACCTGCAGCAGCCAAGGTCAAGGCATGACTGGACTGGTGCATGAGACTGGCATGCAAGGTAAACCCAAACACAGGTACACTAAAAATCAAACCGACATCTAAAATAGACACATAGCCTTGTAATTCTGATTTTTGCCGCAGCATTAACTGGCTATAACGAATGCTAAGCCAGATAAATAATGCCAAATGCAGCCACAACAACATATCCAGATAATTGCGCTGACTCTCGACATCGTGCATAAACAGGCTCATGCCTGCCAGCCCCATTGTCGAAAAAAATGCCAGATGATTGAGCAACTTCCACGACTGCACAAAATTAATTGCGGCAACCGCCAGATTCACCACCAAATAGTATTCCCATAAAAATACTGGATCAGGACGATATTGCGGAATCAGTAACGGCGCCAGATACGCCATACCCAATGCTAAAATCGCCAGTGAAATTTCTTTTTGTTTCAGACTCAGCCATGTCGTGATAAGCAGCAATCCCGCCAACACCACACTTGCCATGATCACACTGTTAATCAAAAGAAAATGATAGGCAAAAATCAAGGTCAGAAAAATCACCGCCAGCCCGACACCCTGTACCGCTACGGCAAAGCGCAGATTACGATTTCCAAGCCAGTAGCCTATTGCAGTGGTGATTGCACCCACCACCCCGATCGAGAGTAATCGCATACCCAGACTGACTTGCCAATATTCACTGGCAAAGCGCAGTAACAACACCACCCCGATCAACAGCAATACCACAGCGACTTTCAAAATCGGATTACCTTTTACCAGCCACTCTAAAATAGCTTGCCAATGAGGATTGGTTTGACTGGGGAATGCTATTTGTGGCTCTGCTGGCTGCGGCGGGATCGCTATTGATACAGGAATTGGTGGTGGAATGACCTGAACCGGTGCCGATGCAGGCTGATATGGCATTTGCTGCCTTTCCAGATCAGATAATCGTTGTTCAAGTCGATCGACCTGATTTTGCAGTCGAAAAATCAGCACAATAAAAAAACACAATCCTGCCAGTAACAGCAAATACGCCCATTGCTGCTTCCCGAATACATAGGCAAACAACGCCAATATTACCGAGAACATTAAAACAAGGCTCATCATGACCGCTGATTTTTTCTGCAACATAGATTTCCTGATTGGTGCAGCCGTTTTATTGATGTTAACCGATCATCTGGCCGAGATAAAACTCCCTTCAACAGATCTACTTCTGCATCAAAGTTAAAATTCACGTAAAATAGCCCGCAGATTAGATTGAGGAAGTTGTGTAATGCCACCATTTGTTTTGGTTGATGGGTCTTATTTTTTGTTTCGTGCCTTCCATGCGATACCACCTCTCACCACTTCGACAGGACTACATACCAACGCTGTACGTGGCGCAATTTCTGCAATCCAGAAACTGATTCGTCGTACTCAACCCACCCATATGGCGGTGATTTTTGATACGCCTGAACCCACCTTCCGCCATCAGTTATCGCCGATTTATAAAGGTGACCGTCCAGGCATGCCCGATGAGCTGGCTGAACAGATTCCCTATCTGCATGCTCTGATTCGTGCATTAGGTCTGCCTTTGCACATGCTCCCAGGTGCAGAAGCCGATGACATTATTGGTACGCTCGCAAAACGTGCTGTCAGTGAAGGGCATCATGTCCTGATTTCGACAGGCGATAAAGACATGGCGCAACTGGTCACCGAACATATTAAACTGGAAGACAGCTTTAAAGAGCGCTCACTCGATGTAGACGGCGTATTTGAAAAATTTGGCGTTTGGCCACATCAGATGGTGGATTATCTGACCCTGATGGGCGATGCATCCGACGGGATTATGGGGGTTGCAGGCGTAGGTGCAAAAACGGCGGCAAAACTGCTAAACGAATATCAAACCCTCGATAATATTTTAGCCAATGCAGCCAATATCAAAGGCAAAGTCGGCAAAACCTTACAAGAAAGCGTCGAAAGCATCAAGATTGACCACCAATTGGCAAGCATTGTCTGCGATCTAGAGCTGAATCTGGACTGGCATGAGCTTAAACTCAGCCATCCAAATACTGATGAATTACGTCGCCTGTATACTGAACTGGAATTTCGTAACCAGTTACAGTCGCTAGATCACCCGAATAACCCTGATAACCCAAGCTATAAGCAAAGCCAGCCAACGGTCGCAACAACAGCCACAACAGCATCGGCACCAAGTGTAAAAACTGAAGATCTTGCACAGATGAGCAGTAGCGACGATCAGCTAGGTCAGGCGCACTATCATACGGTACTCACCGATGCCGCTTGGCAACAGTTATGGCAGCGCTTCCAAACTGCCGAGCGCTTTGCGATTGACACCGAAACCACCAGTCTGGATTACCGTACTGCGGAAATGGTTGGTTTTTCAGTAGCTTTTGATGCCCAAGATGCCTATTACGTCCCGTTTACTCACGACTATGAAGGCGCACCACAGCAGCTTAATCGTGAACAGATTTTGGCACAGCTTAAACCGATTCTGGAAAACCCTGCGGTAGAGAAAATCGGGCATCATTTGAAATATGATGCGCATATTTTTGCCAATCACGGGATTCATCTACAAGGCTGGTTCTTTGACACCATGCTGGCATCTTATGTACTGAATGCTTCAGCCACCCGTCATGGCATGGACGATGTTGCACGTTTGTACTTAAGCCATCTGACCACAACGTTTGAACAGATTGCAGGTAAAGGGGCTAAACAAAAAACCTTTAACCAGATTGAACTGGAAACGGCGGCACATTATGCAGCCGAAGATGCGCATGTCACTTATCGCCTATATGAAGTATTAGCCAAAAAACTGGCGCCATTCCCCGAGCTGGTCAACATTCTGCACAAGGTTGAAATGCCTGTAGCTGAAGTCCTCACCGAAATGGAAGAAAATGGCATTCAGCTGGATCCTGAGTTTTTAAAACAGCTCAGTGATGAATTCTCCCAAGCCATGCATAAGCTAGAACAGCAGGCGGAAACTCTGGCAGGTGAAAGTTTCAATATTGCCTCGCCAAAACAGGTTGGTGAAGTTCTGTTTGATAAACTGGGCATCAAAGGCGGTAAAAAAACTGCAACTGGGCAATACAGTACCAGTGAAAGTATTCTGGAAAAAATCGAACATCCGATTGCCGAAGTGATTTTAGAGCATCGCGGATTGGCCAAACTCAAAAGCACCTATACGGATCGCCTTGTAGAGCAAGCCAATCCTGCCACCATGCGCGTGCATACCAGTTATCATCAGGCAGTGACGGCAACAGGACGACTATCGTCATCTGACCCGAACCTGCAGAATATTCCAGTCCGCGGTGAAATTGGACGTCAGATTCGTCAGGCATTTGTTGCACCTGAAGGTCGCGTATTGCTGGCTGCCGATTACTCACAGATCGAATTGCGTTTAATGGCACATTTTTCTCAGGATGAAGCCCTGCTACACGCCTTCCATCACGGACAGGATGTGCATCGCCGTACCGCCTCAGAAGTGCTGGGTATTCCGCTGGATCAAATCACCAGTGATCAACGCCGTCAAGCCAAAGCCGTGAATTTCGGCTTGTTATATGGCATGTCGGAATTCGGTCTGATTCGTCAACTGGGTTTCACCCGTGAAGAATCACAAAACTACATCAAGCAGTATTTCCACCGTTACCCTGGTGTCTACGAATACATGCAAAGTACCCGTCAAATTGCGGCTGAACAAGGTTTTGTCGAGACCGTTTTAGGGCGCCGTTTATATACGCCAGATATTCATGCACGTAACGTCATGGTGCGTAAAGCAGCTGAACGCGCTGCGATTAATGCGCCATTACAAGGAAGTGCTGCCGATATTATTAAACTGGCAATGATTGCAGTGAAAAAAATCCTGCCTGCTCAGCACGCTAAATTATTATTGCAAGTGCACGATGAATTGGTGCTGGAAGTCGATCAGGATTATGCAGCAGAGCTTGCCCCTCAGATTAGCGAAGTGATGCAATCGGTGATGCAACTGTCCGTGCCATTGCTGGTTGAAGTTGGACAAGGACATAACTGGGATCAAGCCCACTAAACCCACCCCATAAAAAAAGCGCTCAGAGTTGAGCGCTTTTTTTAAATCAATTCGATCATATCGACAGTGGGCGGTACACGAAAACGAAAAGGCACGCCCACCATGCCTGTTCCCACAGTCACATAAACATCGGCATGTTCATGCTGATACAAACCCTGTTTATGCCCCGAAATTGAAACATGCTTCATAATATAACTGGTCAACCATGGTAACTCGATCTGCCCACCATGAGTATGCCCAGATAGCATAAGCGGATGGCTTGGCAGCTCGGGCACCATATCCACAGTGTCAGGATTATGCGACACAATTATCCATGGTTTGTCTTGTGGTAAATCAGGCATAAAACGCATATCGGTCTTACCTGCCCATAAGTCACCCACACCGATCAGGCGAAATTCTTCAAATTCAATCACTTCCCCTTCGATATCCATCACCTGATTGGCATCTAAAGCCTGCTGGAGCAACTGGCGAATCGGGGGCCCAGGATACTGTTCGTCATGGTTACCCAAAACCGAATAGACAGGCGCATGGATCTGCTTGAGAATGGCAAGTTCCTCAACAAGTGTATCTTCAGGCTCATAAGTCCAATCTCCTGCCACCACAACAATATCGGGCTGCTGCTGATTAATTTTTTCTACAATCAGCTTGAGCTGACGTTCGTTACCTGAAAATAGCCCGACATGCAAATCAGCAATCAAGGCAATTTTAAAAGGTTGATGAAAACTATGTGGTTCATTGATTTGATACTGTGTCGTTTTGACTCGAATCAGATTCGGCTCAATAAAACGGGCATAAATTAGAATCGTACTGAGCAATCCGCTAAAAATGGCTTGTTGAATCGAATAATATCCTGTGATTCCTGCATAAATACTAAACAATAAAAGTGGCGGCAACAAATAACAGGCATAAAAAACCCATAAATGAATAAATGCTTTAAATGGATGAATTGTTTGTGTTTTAGACTGACTATGCCATGCGTGTGCTGTTGCCCATAATGCAACAGTAAAGAAAATAATATAGAAGATTGAAATAATTGAATTAGAATTCCACATACTTTTTCTCGGATCAATACAAAACGAGCATGACAAGTCGTACAATAATTGATCTATAGGTTTTTCGCGTG
Organism: Acinetobacter sp. ANC 4636; assembly: GCF_054454555.1. Lineage (NCBI taxonomy): Bacteria > Pseudomonadati > Pseudomonadota > Gammaproteobacteria > Moraxellales > Moraxellaceae > Acinetobacter > Acinetobacter sp. ANC 4636. The sequence continues at coordinate 12,032 of NZ_JBTKVD010000023.1, forward strand.
AGATCTGATAACCAACATGAGCCACTTATCACAACAACAGTTTACGCCAGCTTTTTCAAGCTTAGCAGTGGCTCTTTGTATCGCATTGAGTGTCACGGCGTGTAGCACCTTGCCACATCAACAGGTACAGACTCCGAGTTATGCCCATGATGTCGATACTTCACAAACCACATTGGCGCATCGGATTACGCCATTAAGACAAGCCAATCCGGGCTTGACAGGGTATCACATTTTATATGACCCGCTAGAAGCGATTTCAACCCGCCTCAACCTCATTAACAAAGCACAAAAAACGCTGGATTTACAATATTATATCTGGGATAACGATAAAATTGGTGCATTGGCACTCTATGATATTATTCAGGCAGCCGATCGTGGTGTCAAAGTCCGCCTGCTCATTGATGACAACAATGCCAAAGGCATGGAAGGCGCATTTTTAGCACTGGATCAACATCAAAATATTCAGGTCAAACTGTATAACCCTTATCGCTTTCGTCAGTTTCGTGCTATGGATATGGTGCTCGACTTAAAACGCATCAACCGTCGTATGCACAACAAAAGCTTCATTGTCGACAATGAAATTGCTTTGATTGGCGGGCGTAACATGAGTGACCAATACTACAATGTCAGCGACAACTACCAGTTTTCAGATATTGATGTCATGCTGGTTGGGCAAGCTGTCGATGATATTTCCAATTCCTTTGATGAATACTGGAATGACAGCTATGCCTATCCTGTACGGCAAATTGTCAATCCAGAAAAACATCGCCTGCGCTATGAAGGTTTAAAGCAACAACTGACCGAGCACTATCAGAAAGCTACGGTACAAAACTATCTGGGACTTGCCAACCGTACCTATATATTTGATGAATGGATGAATCATCAAATTCACTTCGAATGGGTCAAAGCGCAAGTCGTTAAAGACTCTCCTGCCAAAATCCGTGATCAGGCACAAGGCAATGACTATTTAAGAGAACAACTCCAGAAGGAGTTAATCTCGCCACAGCATAATGTCGATATTATTTCTGCTTATTTCGTTCCTGAAAAATCAGGCGCGCGCGCGCTGAACAGCATGGCACAAAATGGGATTCAGGTCCGTGTACTAACCAACTCATTTAAAGCCAATGACGTTTGGCTAGTACATGCTTTTTATAGCAAGTACCGTGAAGATTTACTCAAAAATAATGTCAAACTGTATGAATTTTTACCCGCACTCTCGGGCAAAAGTCTCAATCCGCAAACTGAAGAAATTTCAAAGAGAACCAAAATTAGTCTCAAAGGTTTAAGCCGCTCCAGCTTACATGCCAAACTCATGGAACTGGATCAGCAGCAAGTCTTTATTGGCTCTTTTAACCTCGATCCACGTTCAGCGAAACTCAATACCGAGATTGGCGTGGTGCTTGACAGCCCAAGTCTAGCCAAAGCAATTCATGACACCATGGATCAAAACTTGGGACTCTACAGCTATACACTGTCCCTCACCCCACAGCAACAGATTCACTGGGAGCGTAAGACCCAGTATTTCCGCAAAGTTTACCCGCATGAACCGGACATGAAATGGTGGCAAAAAATTGGCTTAAAACTGATTTCATGGTTCCCGATTGAAGGCATGATGTAATTTATTGCTCAATCTGATGCAAAACATGTTGCTGCAACTCTTGTAACCCCTTATACATTTTATGTTGTACTTCGGAGGTCAGCGAGTCGAGATTATGCCCTGTTACATCAATTCGTGGCAAAAACATCAGATGTGCAGTTACTCTCGGCATTTCTAAAACTTGTTTAACATGATCGCTAAAAGAAATCTCACCGACATACGGCGCAATATGATCTAGCTCACCTTGCTGGTTAACATAGCAAATCAGGGCAATCTGTACAGGTTTTTGCGCTTCGAGTGCCGCGCCCAACAAACGACCATGAATCCGTTTGATCGTTGTACCATCGGAAGTCGTCGCTTCTGGAAAAAATAACACAGGAATATTTTGGGACAGAAAATCAGAGATTTGTTGACGAATACGTACCGAATCCCCTGAACCACGTTTAATAAATAATGTCCCGCCACCTCTTGCCAGCTTCCCAACCACAGGCCAATCCTCGATTTCAGCCTTTGCAAGAAAAAATACCCGTGCCGCAGAACCGAGCGTCGGAACGTCCAGCCACGAGATATGATTACTTACCCAAAGTGCAGGTTCAGTTGATGCAGATTCACCATACAAACGTACTTCGATATTAAAAACATCACATAACCGCCGGCAAAACCATTGTACATAGCGCGTATTGTCTGGATGATTTGGCTGTTTATACAATTGGTGACGATACACCACATAAAAACCCTGCCCAACAGCCGCTACACCATGACTAATTTTTTTGCCAAAATGAATAAAACGGGCCAATCCTTTCTTTTTTACTACCGTTGTTGAATCTTGATGCGTCATAAACATGCATAAATCATGATGAAGTTTGTAGCAGTATTATAAATGAGCACGGTGTCAATTCTGCAAAAAAGTTACAATCTTGATCTGAATAACTGAAGTTAACAATAATACTATCCACTTTCATCTAAAATTAATTTTCCACTATGCTGGATATGGAAATCAGCAAAAGGAGAATGCCATGAATCACATGTTCAATCTTCATCATTCCACCCCTCACCATAAACATATTCTCCAACAGCTCCAATGGATATTAGGCTGTAGTATTTTATGTGCTGGGCTTTTGATTTTACTCAACAAACTCTTCATGCTACTACACTAGCAGATTTCAGACTCGCCTAGCCGCCAAGTTTTCTCTACAATAGATTTTTTACTTGGCGAGTTAGGTTATTAGTGGAATATTTTGAGCGACATCAAGGCGGCGAACGCGCCATATTGGTTAGTGTTTCAGTCAATATGCTGAATGATCTTGATGACGAAGAGTTCAGTCTGTTGGCAAAATCAGCAGGTGCTGAAATTTTACAGCACATGACTGCTCAACGCGTAAAACCAGACCCTAAACTATTTGTAGGTTCGGGAAAAGCAGAAGAAATTGCAGCATTAGTCGCAGAACTTGAAGCAGAACTGGTTATTTTCGATCATTCACTCTCGCCCGCTCAAGAACGTAACTTAGAGCGCATTTTAAAATGCCGCGTGATTGACCGTACAGGTTTAATTTTGGACATCTTTGCACAACGCGCTCGTACCCACGAAGGTAAGTTACAAGTTGAACTGGCTCAGCTTGAGCATTTATCGAGCCGTCTTGTGCGCGGCTGGACACATCTAGAACGGCAAAAAGGCGGGATTGGTTTACGTGGACCAGGTGAATCTCAGTTAGAAACAGACCGCCGCTTATTACGGATTCGTATGGGTCAGCTCAAGGAAAAACTCGAGAAAGTCCGCCAAACCCGTAGTCAAGGCCGTGCTGCCCGCCAAAAAGCCGCGATTCCAACCGTGTCATTGGTAGGATATACCAACGCAGGTAAATCCACCTTATTTAATATTCTGGCCGAGAGTGAGGTTTATGCAGCCGACCAGCTGTTTGCCACACTAGATCCAACCTTACGGCGTTTAAACTGGGATGGGATTGGTGCGTTGGTACTGGCTGATACCGTAGGTTTTGTCCGTGACCTGCCTCATTCTTTAGTCGAATCCTTTAAAGCCACTTTAGAAGAAACTCTGGAAGCGACCTTACTGCTACATGTCATCGACAGTAGTAGCCCAGACATGCTGGAACAGATTGATGCAGTGGAATCTGTACTAAAAGAAATCGGGGCTGACGTGCCTGTACTACGGGTTTATAACAAAATTGACTTGAGTGGCGATGAGGCAAAAATCATTTATGCCAAACCTCACCAGCCAGAGCGCGTTTATGTCTCAGCCCATAGCCAGCAAGGCTTAGCGCTATTACGCCAAGCGGTACAAGAGTGCCTGATGGGGCAAATTCAAAACTTTCAGCTCAGTTTAAAACCTGCTTATGGCAAACTCCGTACCCAGCTTTATGCACTCAATGTGATTCAATCAGAATATTATGATGATCACGGCAACTTACTGCTTGATGTGATTATTGCACCGCACAAACTTGAAGAACTGATTAAAAAATTGCATTTACCTTTACATGAAATTTTAGGTGAACGTGCCGCTCAGTTTCAGACACCGCTCGAAGAGTTTGAAATTAAACCTTAGATCGGTTAAAACTGGAAAAATAACGTTTTCTAGCTAAGGGCTGTGCGATCTTGACAGCCCCCAAACCACGAAGATCTCACCATGAATGGAATAAAAACCATCGACTGGCAAGCATGGATTGCCAATATTTCGCTCATCATTTTATTTCGTGAAGCTGCGTTATGGATCATGACGCAACTGCATTTCCCTGAACTGGGCAATCTGACTGGCTTATTGGCGCTGCTTCTGGTTCTCAGTATCTGGCGCAGGTTCCGCCCGATTTCACTACGCCTGATCGACAGCAATAACAAAATCATGCGGGAAAGTGCCTTTGCCTTTTTGCCTGTCTGTGCTGGCTCATTGATTACCCTTGTACATATGGGCAAAGAAATTCCACTATTTCTTGTGGTCTTGGTGATCAGTACCCTGATTCCGCTTTGGGTTTACGCCAAAATGGCCAAACGCTGGCTATAAGGAGCAATTCATGAATATTGTACTGTTTAGCTTTGCAGTCACCTTGGTTGCCTATCTGATTGCAAAATTGATTAGCCGCTATGTGCCACGCGTTCCCGTTTTAGTGATTGGCATGTTTTGTGTGGTGGGGCTTCTATCTATCGTGGGCCTACCTTATGAACAATATATGCAAGGCACACATGATGTTTTTGGGCGGCTGCTCGGTTATGTGACGGTTGCGCTCGCGATACCACTTGCCACCATGCGCTATGATGATCTACCGCTCAAATCTTTAACAGGTATTTTGGTCTTTGCCAGTGTCAGTGCCGTTGCCCTCCCCATGAGCCTTGCTTATCTGCTACATATGGCACAGCCTACAATTTTGGCATTCGCTACTCGTGCAGTGACAACACCGATTGCGATTAATATTGCGACCTTACTCGGTTCACCGATTGGTTTAGTGATTTTGATTGTGATTTTATCAGGGCTGATCGGTGCCAGTTTCTCGGGGCTAATTTTGCGCCACATTCATGATGAACGTGCTTCAGGATTGGCTTTAGGACTTGCGGCACATGCGATTGGTACCGTACAGGCGTGGCAACGCGGTTCAGTTGCAGGTCGTTATGCTGCTTTTGGCATGGCAGTTAATGGGGTATTTACTGCAATTTGGCTACCGATTGTGATCCATTTACTACATTAACTCATGAGTTCTCACTTCGGGAGTGAGTGTGATTGTTATTGCTTTACTTCTCTTTTAGAATATTTTTTGCTCATCCAATAGGGAAATTACAGAGGAGCGTTGAGCATGTGGAAATTACCACTCATTTTAACTTTGTCAGCATATAGTAGTCTGAGTTTTGCAACGGATATTCGTGGAACTTGGAAACAAATCGATGATAAGACTGGATCGCCTAAAGCTGTTATTCAGATTCGCCAAGAAAAAGACGGCAATTATATCGGGAAAATCATCAAGGTTACTCCGCGACCAGGCTATGTACCCAAAGAAACCTGTAGCAATTGTCCTACACCGTATAACAACAAACCCATTTTGGGGTTGGATATTATTCATGACTTAAAGTCTATGGGGAATGATAACTATGGCGGAGGGAAAATCCTTGATCCTCTAACTGGTAAAATCTACAGCGTCAAAGGGAAGTTACTCTCAAACGGGCGTCTGTTACAGTTACGTGGTTATTTAGGCATTTCAACACTTGGACGCACTCAAGTCTGGATTCGAGAAAATTAAATTCTAATCAAAGCGATCATCCTACAATGACCGCTTTTGATATTTAGACCAGAACTGGATTCTCTACGGCAAACAACTTTCGATCTTCCAGACGGTATGCCAGTAAGGTTCCACCCCACACACAACCACCATCCACACTTTGTACCTGTGCACTGATGGTTTTGCCTGCCAATGCAGCCCAGTGCCCAAACACAATCTGGTGCGTACGGGTAGTCAGACCATCAAACTCAAACCAAGGTAAAAAGCCTTTTGGCATCGGAGCATCCAGACTATCTTTAAACGAAAATTCCAGACGACCTTCGGCATTGGTTAGACGCATACGGGTCAAATAGTTGGTAATGGTGCGCAGCCGCTCATGCCCTTGCAGATGCTCTTCCCACAAGTCAGGCATTGCCCCATACATTTGCGCCAAAAAAGCATCCACTACAGCAAAGTCTTCATGCCCAATCACCGCCTGAACTTCCTGCGCCAGTTCCGCCGTTTGCTCGGCTGACCAAATACACGGAATACCCGCGTGGGTCAAAATCGTCTTTTCATTTGGAAACAGACAAAGCGGTTGACGGCGCAACCAGTCAATCAGTTCATCACTATCAATTGCGTCAATAATATCTTGTGTCTGATCTTTGGCTTTGATTTTTTTGATATTACGTGCACATGCCAGCAAGTTCAGGTCATGATTACCCAAGACTGTTGCCGCACTACCTCGTTCCGCCAGTTTCTTGACAAAACGTAGCGCTCCTAAAGAATTTTCACCACGTGCCACCAAGTCACCCGTGAACCAGAGAAAATCCTGATCAGGATCAAACTGAATTTGCTTGAGTAACTGTTTTAATGCTTCAAAGCAGCCTTGCAGATCACCAATTACGTAGTTATAGCGTGTTGTCATTTCAAGCAACCATTTGATCGGAAAGTGCAACAAACTGTGCCAATGTCAAAGTTTCTGGGCGCGCCATCGGGTCAACACCTGCCTGTTCGAAACCATCTTCACGCAACATGCCTTTTAAGCTATTACGTAAAGTTTTACGACGCTGAGTAAACACATGACCGACCAAACGTGTCAAAGCCTGTTCATCTTTTGCCACAATCGGCTTTTCAGCATACGGGACTAGACGGAATACAGCACTGGTCACTTTTGGCGGTGGGTTAAATGAGCCTGGTGGCACTTCAAACAGGAATGTTGGCTGGCAATAATACTGAATCATCACAGACAAACGCCCGTATTCCTTGGTATTAGGTACAGCCGTGATGCGATCAACCACCTCTTTTTGCAACATAAAATGCATATCTTTGACTTTACCGCCAAATTCCAAGAGATGAAACAGTAAAGGCGTCGAAATATTATACGGTAAGTTCCCCACCACACGCAGTGGGCGACCTTCCTGAAAAAGCTGACTAAAATCAAACTTTAATGCATCTGCTTCAACAATGGTTAAACGCTCAGGATATGGTACGCGATTCGGCAAGCCTGCTGCCAAATCACGGTCTAATTCAACCACCGTCAAGGAATCACATTCACCAATCAATGGTGAAGTCAGCGCTGCTAAACCTGGGCCAATTTCAACAATATTGTCACCTGTACGTGGATTGACAGAGCGTACAATTTTGGCAATCACACGCTGATCATGCAAAAAGTTCTGCCCGAAGCGTTTCCGCGCCTGATGCCCTTCTTCTTTGGGGTTTAGGGCATTAATTTGATACATAGACAATTTCCAAGAAAAATTATAACGAGTGAGCGAGGCTTAGTGCCAAATCGACTGCGACATGCAAGCTAGAACTTTTTGCCTGCCCTGTACCTGCTAGTGACAGTGCTGTGCCATGGTCAACCGAAGTCCGAATAAATGGCAGACCTAAAGTAATATTGATCGCTTCACCAAAACCTTGTGATTTTAACACAGGTAAACCCTGATCATGGTACATGGCAAGTACAGCATCAGCATGTTGCAAATGTTCAGGAGTAAATAAAGTATCGGCTGGCAGACACAAGCTGAGCTGTTCACCCCGTGCGCGGTACTGTTCTAAAACAGGATTGATCACCTCGATTTCTTCATGCCCCAAATAACCACCTTCACCTGCATGCGGGTTTAAGCCACAAACCAGAACACATGGCTTTGCAATCTGAAATTTGGTTTTTAAATCATGCAGTAAAATATCAATCACTTGCTGTAAACGCGTTGCGGTAATAGCATCAGCAACCTCGCGCAGAGGCAAATGAGTCGTAGCTAAAGCTACGCGCAGGGTTTTAGTAGCGAGCATCATCACCACCCGTTCCACTCCTGCAAACTCCTGATAATACTCGGTATGCCCACTAAAATGGATTCCCGCATCATTAATTACCGATTTTTGCACGGGTGCGGTTGCAACCCCAACACTTTTGCCTTGCATGGCATATGCAGCCGAACGACGCAATTGTTCCAAAACATAGGCTGAATTTTGAGGATTTAATTCCCCCAAAACCACATCAGTATTTAAAGGCACATGTTCAACATATAGTTGCCCTTGTGGCAAGACTTCACTTTGTCCTTTATATTCAATCAGTTCAATGTTTTTTTGCAGAATCTTAGCGCGATCTTTCAACATTTGAAGATCAGCCAGTACCACAATCGGACGCTCATCTGTTCGATCAGCCAAACTTAAACAAATATCTGGGCCAATTCCTGCAGGTTCACCACTGGTGACATATAAAGGGAGCATGGCTTTCTCTTACTTTTCAGAAATTTTACCTATTATAAAATTTCTGCCATCAAAGTTCAGTGCCTATATGGATAAAAGCTTCAAAAAATACTCAGCTGCTGAAAATACAAAGTAAGAAGCCTTTACCGCAATACATGGCATTGCAACAAAAAAAGACGTTAATCCTTACCCATTTCAATAAAGCCAATGTCATCTTTTCGGTCAACTCTCCTAATTTTACCAGCGACAATATAAGTTTTTATTTATCTTGATTATTTTTTAGTTTAAGCATCAGTTTCCCGCTGATATGTGAATACACAAAAAATACTGCAGGAAAGGCTTTTTATTTGTTTGTAGTTGGCTTAAAATACAGCGCTTGAAATTCGTATTTTCATTTGTGATTCTTAACGTTTTCGTTTAGAATCGCGTCTCCTTTTGTTTGGACAGATTCCATAGTCCAAACCAACTATAATAGGTAGTGGTTTAATGAAAACTCTCAGCGCTAAGCCTGCTGAAGTTCAACACGACTGGTACGTTGTTGATGCTTCTGGCAAAACTTTAGGTCGCCTTGCGACTGAAATCGCTCGTCGTTTACGCGGTAAGCATAAAACATCTTATACTCCTCACGTTGACACTGGCGACTATATCGTTGTTATCAATGCTGAAGAAATTCAAGTGACTGGTAAAAAAGCGCTTGATAAGAAATACTATCGCCATACTGGTTTCCCTGGTGGTATCCGTGAGACTAACTTCGAGAAGTTAATCGCTCACAAACCTGAAGCTGTTCTTGAAAAAGCAGTAAAAGGTATGTTGCCAAAAGGTCCTCTTGGTTATGCAATGATCAAAAAAATGAAAGTGTACGCTGGTACTGAGCATCCACACGCTGCTCAACAGCCACAAGTTTTGGACATCTAAGGGATACAGCACATGGCTACTAATTATGGTACAGGTCGCCGTAAGACCGCAACTGCACGTGTTTTCTTGTCAGCTGGTACAGGCAAACTCGTTATCAACAACCGTACTTTAGAGCAATATTTCGGTCGTGAAACTGCTCGTATGGTTGTACGTCAACCTTTAGAGCTTTTAGAAGCTACTGAAAAATTTGACCTTTACATCACCGTTGCTGGTGGTGGTATCGGTGGTCAAGCTGGCGCGATCCGTCACGGTATTACTCGTGCATTAATCGCTGCTGACGAAACTTTAAAACCTGTTCTTCGTCAAGCTGGTTTCGTTACTCGTGATGCTCGTGAAGTTGAACGTAAGAAACTTGGTTTACGTAAAGCACGTAAACGTCCTCAATTCTCTAAACGTTAATTCGTTTTCCGAATTGGACAAAAGGCCTCGGTTTTACCGAGGTTTTTTTATGCCCGATATAATGTACGAACTATGTCAAAACCATGACATGATGCAACAAAAATCGGTATAGTAATTTGTGTACTAAGAAATATTTAGAGCTTTGTTATGTCTGATCAAGAAATTAATTTAACCCCTACACGCCCATATTTGGCACGCGCAATCTACGAATGGATTTGCGACAATCAGCTTACGCCTTATCTCTTGGTCGATGCGACTCAACCGAACACCAATGTTCCTGCACAATTTGTAAAAGATGGGCAAATTGTCCTAAATACTGCACCGCATGCAGTACATCAACTACACATGGACAATCAAGCAATTAGCTTTTCTGCTCGTTTTGGTGGTGTGGCACAAAATATTTATGTACCATTTGCAGCACTCATTGGGATTTATGCCCGTGAAAATGGTCAAGGGCTCTTTTTTGATGCAAGCGAATATGCAAATATAAGTCCAACAACAGAACAACCAGAAAACCCAGAACCAGAAACACCAAAGAAAAAACCAAGTTTAAGAATAGTCGATTAGCGCTCTTAAGGAGAAGTTCATGGCTTTTGATTTATTTCATTATTTTGCTGAGCAAACACGAATTCAAAAGCCTCAGCTTCTCAGTCAATTTTCTCCAGCAGAACGACAAGCCCTGTTGCTCGAGTTAAATGCTTTAGCTTTAGGCAAACTGATCACTGAATGGCAGCAAAATGCCAGTCGTGTCTATCTGGAATTACAGCAGCAAGATCAATTGTATATTCAGCAAGTCGCACGGCATATGACTACATCGGTGCATAATAAATCGACACTGAGCAAACTTGATTTTGAACAAAGCCTCAAAGAAGTGTTGTCACTACAACTTGCTGAGCTCAAACAACTGGATGATACAGGACACTTAGGACAAAAAGGACTCAATGAATTGCTACTTGGGCAAATCGGCTATTTAGCTGGACAAGCTCAAGACTGGGTTTGGACAACAAATACCTTGATTCAACTGATTGGCTCTAAACCTGTCGAGACAAAACAGGTATCATTAGATGAAACAATCAAGGAGTTTAATCACATGGTTTCTCATGCTGACCATCACGACGATCATCAAGTTGCCGAACCTACTGTTGCAGCCATTCCTACTTGGGCAAAAATTCTAGAACCTGCTGTCGGTCTAGTCATTATTGGTTATTTATACTGTGCTTATCAGCAAATTGTTGGTTAAATAATCGACCCATAAAAAAAGCCAAGATCAACTTGGCTTTTTTCATTTTTAGACTTTAAGCACGGTTTTTCTGTTTCGACTTATTGAAAGGACGTTTCCGATCGCCTGTTTCACGTGGTGGCAAGCCTGTATGCTGGGTCAAAATCTGGCCTTTTTTCGGCTGTTGACGCTGTGAAGTTTGCTGACGTGCTGTATTTTCACCAGTACGTTTTTGCGAATCACCCGCCACACTCGAATTTTTCTTACGTGCAGCTTTATATTCACCATCAGCGGCTTTCGGCTGGAAAGTTGGAATCAAATGCTGCTTGGAATTACCAATCAGATCAGCACGTCCCATTTCTTTCAAGGCTTCACGCAATAATGGCCAGTTGTTTGGATCATGATAACGCAAGAATGCCTTATGCAGACGACGACGTTTTTCACCTTTGACAACATCCACATTTTCAGTATAACGTGCCACTTTCGCCAGTGGGTTTTTCGCCGAATAATACATGGTAGTGGCAGTTGCCATTGGTGATGGATAGAAGGTTTGTACCTGATCGGCACGGAAACCATTTTTCTTCAACCAAATCGCCAGATTCATCATGTCATAATCGGTTGTACCCGGATGCGCTGCAATAAAGTACGGAATCAGGTACTGCTCTTTACCGACTTCCTTACTGAAACGGTCAAACATTTGTTTGAAGCGATCATAGGTCCCGATTCCTGGTTTCATCATTTTCGATAATGGACCTTGTTCGGTATGCTCAGGCGCAATCTTCAGATAACCGCCGACGTGATGCTGTACCAATTCTTTGACATATTCAGGATTGAGTACCGCCAAGTCATAGCGCAGACCTGAACCAATCAGAATCTTCTTGATACCTTTAATTTCACGGGCTTTACGATATAACTGTACCAATGGTGCATGATCAGTATGCAGGTTTTGACAAACACCCGGATACACACAAGATGGTTTACGGCAGTTCTTCTCGATTTCTGGATCTTTACAATGCAAACGATACATGTTGGCTGTTGGGCCACCCAAGTCCGAAATAATGCCTGTAAATTGTGGGGCAGTATCCCGAATCTTTTCAATCTCACGAAGAATAGAATCTTCTGAACGGTTTTGGATAATCCGCCCTTCATGCTCAGTAATCGAGCAGAAAGTGCAACCACCAAAACAGCCCCGCATGATATTCACCGAGAATTTAATCATATCAAACGCTGGGAAACGCGCATTGCCATACACTGGATGAGGCAACCGTGCATACGGCAAATCAAACACGTAGTCCATTTCTTCAGTGGTCAATGGAATTGGCGGCGGATTAATCCAGACATCACGTTCACCATGACGTTGCACTAGGGCACGTGCGTTGCCCGGATTGGTTTCCAGATGCAAAATACGGTTAGCATGAGCATACAAAACATGGTCATTTGCCACTTGCTCAAACGATGGCAAACGAATCACTGCTAATTCACGTGGTGGCAATTTATGCTTGATGGCTTTAGATGCCACTTGCAACTGAACGACTTGGGTATGTTCATCTAGCTTGTCGCCTTCACGAACAATTGGATTTGCAACCAATTCTTTTTGGAAATTTTGATATTGTGCTAAAGAATTGCCTTTTTCTTTTTCAACTTCACAGCCATCAATATCTTCCGTCATCACATACGGATTAATGATCGGGTCAACACGCCCGATGGTATCCACATCATTACTAGCAATTTCGACAAACTTGGCTTTGGATGGTTTGTTGAGTTTATTGATAATAAAAGCTGTGCCACGAACATCAGTAATCTGGTGAATTTTTTCACCTTTTGCCAGACGATGCATCACATCAATAATAGCGCGTTCACCATTACCATACATCAACATATCAGCTTTTGAGTCCATCAAAATCGAGCGGCGGACTTTATCCGACCAGTAATCATAATGTGCAATACGACGCAAACTGCCCTCAATACCACCTAAGAGTACAGGAACATCAGGAAAGGCTTCACGGCAACGCTGGCTATAGACTGTTGCAGCACGGTCTGGGCGTTTATTTGGAACATTGTCAGGAGAATAAGCATCATCCGAGCGGATTTTACGATCTGCCGTATAACGGTTAATCATCGAATCCATGTTGCCTGCGGTCACCCCCCAAGCAATGGTCGGTTTACCTAAAATACGGAAACTTTCAACATTGGTCCAGTCTGGCTGAGAAATAATACCGACACGGAAACCTTGCGCTTCCAAAACCCGCCCAATCACACCAGACACAAAAGATGGATGGTCAATATAGGCATCACCACAGACTAAAATAAAATCACAAGCATCCCAGCCCAGTTGATCCATTTCTTCGCGTGACATCGGCAAAAATGGTGCGGGTTCAAAACATGACGCCCAATATTTGTCGTAATCAAACAACGCTTTTGGCGCAGTCTGCATAGTATAAGCAGTAGACATGGCTAGCAATTCTCGGCTGGCAGATGGAAGATCAAAAATAGATCAAAGATGAAAGCCGATCATTTTACCATGAATTCCATTCAGTTTTGTAAATTTAAGAATTGCAAAAACAAAGAGATAAAAAATAATTCGCTTAAAGTTTAATCAAATTAAAAACTTAAATTTTAATTGAACCCGTTCAAAACTTGAGTATTACTTAGGCTTCAATAAATTTATCATATAAATCTACAAAAGATCGCATGAGAAACTTAAATTGAATTAAACAACCATACTTTTATAAGCAGGACAATTTTTAATTCGTTGACACCATGCCTGAATATTTGGGTAAAGGTTTAAATCAAAACCACCTTCATCAGCAACATGGGTATATGCATAGAGAGAAATATCTGCCAAATTGAGCTCATTGCAGACTAAATAATCATGCTGTTTCAATGCCTGCTCCATAATGGCTAAAGCTTTATGCCCTTTCGGCTGCAATGCATGATATTCCTCAACACGAGCTTCGGGTAAACCTAAGTATTTATTGATAAAACGTGCAACCGCAATAAAAGGCTCATGGCTATACTGTTCAAAGAACATCCATTCATACATTTTGGCTTTAGCATAGCGATCTGTCGGAATAAACTTCGTTTCTTCTGCTAAATAGCCCAAAATTGCATTAGATTCCGCCAAAATTCGCCCATCATTGAGCACTAATACAGGAATTTTGCCATTTGGATTCATCTGTAAAAATTCAGGTGTATGACTCTCTGCTTTAAGTACATTGATATGTAACCATTCATATTCAATGCCTAAAAATTCAAGGAGTAACTTCACTTTATAGCAATTTCCAGACAGCATATCTCCATAGACTTTCAATGTTTATTCTCCAGATTGTTTTAAAGTTAATCTCTTAAACCTTGAAACTACTTATTTTAAAAGATTAGAAAATAATGATTAATTCTTATAGCCTGAATAAACAGGCTCTTGTTTAGCAATTACATTTACTTTATAAAAATATGAAAATGATCAAAATATTATTTGTTTGTGCATAAAATAAATTACGTAACCCAACTACTGAAGCAGCATTTTCAGATTATAAAAATATTAAATGTACATGCGCTGGAATCCATGAATCAGCAGACATTTCCATAGATACAGAAGCTATTCAATCGACAGATTTATTTTTTACAATAGAAAGAAATCATAAAGCCAAAATACAACAAAAGTTTCGGCATGTTATCAATCGGATAAAAAATTATCTCGCTAAAAATACCTGATAATTTAATTTTCAATATATGCAACCTGATCTCATTGAATTATTACATAAAAAATTACACCATATATAAAGAATTATTATGAATTAAGGATAAAATTTAGAAGAATACAATTATATAAGAAACTTTTCAGATGAAAAAATTATTGCATTCACTACATTGATTGCATCATCCTTATTCATAATAATACACTCACTTTTGCAACATTGATCCTTTGAATCATTAAGACTATTTAAATATAACTCATAAAAATTGTGCTTATCCAACTTGAGAAGCACCTTAAAAACCTGCTTTCGTTTCTGCCACCAAAACCAAGCAACCACCTCATGTTTACCACTCTTTGTAATTACACTAATTCTGCAGTCTCTAGGCTTTTTCGTCTTTGTAAAATAGATCTCATAATTACTCAGTTGACTTGCTAAACTCTGTGCAATTGCTTGATAAAGTACTTTTCCTTGAACAGGAATCTCACTTAAAAATATTATTTCATCATCACTATTTAGCATTTTTA
>NZ_JBTKVD010000024.1:0-25243 GCF_054454555.1 Acinetobacter sp. ANC 4636
AAGTTATGAAGTTATGAAGTTATGAAGTTATGAAGTTATGAAGTTATGAAGTTATGATATTTAATCCTAAATAAGTATGTAAATAATTTTATATTATTATTTAGGATAAATTAAAGTATTAGCAGTGATTACTTTGGGCAGGACAAAAATAGGCCATAAAAAGCATGTCTATACAAGATTAGCATATTCAAGTTTTAGAGTTTCACCCATTAGCTCAGAATCCCCCTTTTTTGCTTTTTGATCTTCGAGTACGGGCTACCAATAGCTTGTAAATGACTTTGTGAGCCTGTCATCGAATCATACAGAAGCTATTCAAAATTAATCGCAGAGGTCTGAACAATGGCTGCGTGAAACAGGAGTATCTGCTTTGCACTCTTATTATCAGCTCTCCAGATTGCAAAACTACAATTGTTTATATTTTTCTGCCTATCCATGTTAATGCCTAGAATACTACTTTGCTGTAATCGGTCTATTCTAGTGGGCTGGAACCATGGTGTAATCTATGTAGGAATTGAGGCGTTTGAGATTATCTTTTATTTTGAGTTCTTAAGTCAGCCTGCTAACAAGGTTTATTCCTTTGTTCATTTAATATATTGCCTGATTCTGTTATTAAGGTGATAAATAACAAATTCAGGCAATTACACAAAAATTACTGGCTCTTTTTATGAATTAATGCTTGAAACTCTTCAGGAGTCTGCTCAGCCAATGATTCTAAAGCCATTCTGACAATACTCGATCTATTTACGCGGGCATTGTTGCTTTTAACAATTAAATCATCAATTAATTGGTTCAATTCCTCATTTAACGAGAACGTACAACGAACAAATTTTTTTTGAGAAACTTCTAGATCTTTAACTCTTTTTTCTGCACCAGAGATAAAATTTTCAACAAGCTGATCTTGTTCCAAAAGCTCTTCCGTTTTCTTCTTTAAACCGCCCAAACCTGCCATAAATTACACTCCTAAGAATTCTTGTGCGATGCCTTCAATTTCGGCTTTGGCTTTATAATCACTGGTTACTTCAAATACAGAAAGACCATTTTCATCAGCATCGTCATAAACATTTCGATTCGTTGTAATTTGATTCAATGCTTTAATACCAAAAGATAAACATGCATCTTTAGCGTCTAAAATACGTTGAACTTGTGAGGGTAATGTTGGGCATTGCGTAATAATTGCACGAGCATTTAAATCAGGATTGACTGCTTTTGCTAATTTTAACACTTGCTCCATATGATCAAGTGTCTTTAGATCTCTACGTTTTGGTCTAAATGGTAATAACATATGTGTGGCTATTGTCATTGCAGAACGTAATGCTTCAGAATCTTGACCACCCGCATCAATCACAATATCTTGATATCTTTTTGCCAAATCTTTTAAAACAAGGCGAATGTTGCCTGATGCTTGAACAGAAGGAATATTTTTCAACTGTTCATTATCATCACGTTCTTTAATCCAATCTGTAGTTGTACCTTGTGGATCTGCATCTAGTAAAAGTACATCTCTATTTTTAGTTTGCAAATAAACACTTAAATTCTGAGCAAGGCAGCTTTTACCAGCACCACCTTTTTCGCCACCAACTAAAATAATCATAAGTTATGCAAGTTACGTAATTTTGTTAAAAGTAATGTATAGTGTTTTATGGTTTAAATCAACTATCAAGAAATACAAATTTAAAAAAGTTATCCACAAGTAATCATATATTTTTAAATTTATATATATTTTTAAATTTATATTTATAGGTAGCCTGCAAGCCTTATTCTATCTAGCATCTGGAGGATATATATGGACAGATTCCTGACAATATATGGACGGATTCCTTGATTAATATGGACGGATTCCTGACAATATATGGACAGATTCCTGACAATATATGGACGGATTCCTGTCATTAATGGACGGATTCCTGTCATCAAAAAATCTTCCATTAATGGACATTAAGTGGTAATGTCCATTAATGGTTTTATTATCATTAAACACAATATGGCAAATGTAATTTATAAAGATAACAACCTCATTGAAGCATCTTACGCTTTAAGTTTGTCTGAGCAACGCTTAATTTTAATTGCAATCATTGCCGCTCGAGACATTGAACAAGATCTTACAGCAGATACGATGCTGACGATTCATGCATCTGAATATATGAAGCACTTCAATTTAGAGCGCCAATCTGCTTATGAAGCACTCCAGGCTGCATGTGACAACCTTTTTGAACGTAAACTTACGTATAAAGCAATAGATCCTCAGACAGGCAAATTAGCGGTTTATAAGAGCCGCTGGGTATCTAAAGTCGGTTACGTTAAAGAAGCAGCGTGCGCGCAATTGGTTTTTGCTCCAGATATTTTACAGCTGTTTGTCAAACTCGAAGAAAAATTTACTCGTTATGAATTGAAACAGATTTCTCAATTGTCGAGTGTCTATGCCATACGTTTGTATGAACTTCTCATTAGATGGCGAGGTAAAGGTAAATTATATATTAGCGTCTCTCAACTCCGTGAAAAGCTTGGTTTACTTGAAAATGAATATCAGGTCATGGGCGATTTCAAAAAGCGTGTACTGACGGTTGCAATTGACCAGATCAATAAGTTTACCGATATTGATGTGAGCTATACACAAAAAAAAGAAGGAAGAACAATTACACATATAGAGTTCTCTTTCGATCTTAAAACAGCACTCATCAAAAATGAGATCTTATTAGAACCAACCTATTCACTGACAGCAAAGCAATGTGCTTTTTTTGCCCAAAAATTGTGTGATCTTACACTCTATCCAAAATTCGGAGCTAAATATGCGAATATAGGTGAATCAATTGAAGATTTTCGCGAGAGAATCACACTTGAGCTTTTAGAGCAAGAAAATGTGAAGAAGTACTATCCGTATTTATTAGAAGTTGGGTTCAAAGAAAAATTTAAATAACTCAAATACCAGCGAAGCCAAAACTGATAAATACCCTGTTTATTTTTATAAAAAGTTTGATCAGTATTGCATAAGAGTCATCTCCAAGCTTTTTTAGAGATTTGGCGTTTTTAGATGATTATTACGTTCGGATATAAATTGCCCCCATTTCTTTTGTACAGAGCATGCTGAGAAAGCAAATTTTAGCCCTGATACTGCAAAATAGCCATAAAGCCAGTTGCGAGTATATCTAAGCATGATCCCCAGCTTTTGAGCTTATAAGTCCATATGCGGAGGCTGAAAGCCCTTCAATGTTAAAACCCTGTAAAAGCGTGTTGTGTAGAGTCGTCTAGTATATAAGCAAGCTTATAATAAAAACAGAAGATAGACCTCATAACTTACATAAGTTATTTAACTTTATAACTTATAAATTAATTTATCTGTGATACAGATCGTAATGAAATCAATATTTTGTTGCTGATGATCAATGTTAAGCCATGATGTGCATATATGGACAGATTCCTGACAAAACTTAAGATTCATAACTTAAGTAACTTACATAAGTTATTTAACTTTATAACTTATAAAATAATTTATCTGTGATACAGATCATAATGAAACCAATATGTTGTTGCTGATGATCAATGTTCAGCCATGATGTGCATATATGGACAGATTCCTGACAAAACTTAAGACTCATAACTTAGACAACTTGCATAAGTTAAATAACTTTATAACTTATGAATCAATCGTTAATTTATCTGTGATACGAATCATAATGAAATCAATATGTTGTTGCTGATGATCAATGTTCAGCTATTATTCACATATATGGACAGATTCCTGACAACATTTAAGATTCACAACTTAAGTAACTTGCATAAGTTAAATAACTTTATAACTTATGAATCAATCGTTAATTTATCTGTGATACGGATCATAATGAAATCAATATGTTGTTGCTGATGATCAATGTTTAGCTATTATTCACATATATGGACAGATTCCTGACAACATTTAAGATTCACAACTTAAGTAACTTACATAAGTTAAATAACTTTATAACTTGTGAATCAATCGTTAATTTATCTGTGATACGGATCATAATGAAATCAATATGTTGTTGCTGATGATCAATGTTTAGCTATTATTCACATACATGGACAGATTCCTGACAACATTTAAGATTCACAACTTAAGTAACTTACATAAGTTAAATAACTTTATAACTTATGAGCCAATCATTAATTTATTTATGATACAGATCATAATGAAATCAATATGTTGTTGCTGATGAGTAATGCTCAGCCATGATATGCATATATGGACAGATTCCTGACAACATCTAAGATTCATAACTTAAGTAACTTTTGTAAGTTAAATAACTTTATAATTTATGAGTCAGTCATTAATTTACCTATGATATAGATCATAATGAAATCAATATGTTATTTCTGATAACCAATGCTCAGCCATGATGTGCATATATGGACAGATTCCTGACTAAACTTAAAATTTATAACTTAGGTAACTTTCATAAGTTAAATAACTTTGTCGTATAGAAAATTCAGAATTTAACCTTATGTGCCGCTTGATCTAGATTCAGCTAACTATGGATTGTGAAAATGTATATGTAAAGAGAGATAGAAATAGGTTTCATGTGGTTTAAAAACTCAACTGAATCAAATTCATATCAATTTATCTCAGACATGAATAAACACTAGAAGTATAGCGTTATTTTAAACATGCAAATTGTTCATGGAACATCACAGCTTCCATATATGTTCCTATGAATAAATAGATAAATAAGTCTAAACGTATAATCAAATACTAAGTTTTAAAAGTATGTATTTTAAGATTGTATAAAAAATAACCAGTTTATTGCTGCTTTTTTGATTGATGGATCTATTTTATAAAGTAGTGAATCGATCTTGTTTATATTTCATATGTTTCGATTGTAATGTTTCATTATGTTCATTGAAACAATTTTGTAATAATTATTTTTCATAAATTTATATTTTTTATTCATTAATTATTGATATTTATATAAATAAAATTTATTTCCGATTTGGCATCAAATTTGCGTTAAAGCTAAAGCAGCGTTTGCTTCTGTCAGGAAATTTTGATGTCAATTTTAGATTTTGCTGTGTAATTTTCTGACCTAAGCCAACTGTATGTTTAAGACGATGAACATTTATTTTGAACAAAACTTTTAAATTGTATGAAGAAGGTGAATAAATGACGATGTCTGGCTGGCTGGTGATGCAAGAATTCGTTCACCAAGAAGAGGTCAAGCAATGAGCCTCGGATTAACAGCGTTGGAACTGGCGCGTATTCAGTTTGCGTTTACGGTCTCTTTCCATATTATTTTTCCTGCCACTTCGATTGGGTTAGCCTGTTTTCTAGCCGTACTGGAAGGGCGTTGGTTAAAAACGCGTGATCCTGTATATCGGGATTTATTTAAGTACTGGATCAAAATTTTTGCTGTAGCTTTTGGCATGGGAGTAGTCTCAGGTGTGGTCATGAGCTATCAGTTCGGCACCAACTGGGCTGAGTTCTCACGTATTGCAGGTGGTATCACCGGCCCTTTACTCAGTTATGAAGTGCTTTCTGCATTTTTCCTTGAAGCAGGCTTCCTCGGCATCATGATGTTTGGCTGGGGGCGAGTTGGCGAACGCGCTCATTTTTTTGCCACGTTGATGGTCGCCATCGGTACATGTATTTCCATGTTCTGGATTCTGTCTTCCAATAGCTGGATGCAAACCCCACAAGGATTTGCGATTGAAAACGGAGTGATTGTACCGAAAGATTGGCTTGCAATCGTTTTTAACCCATCTTTCCCGTACCGCTTTGCGCATATGGCCGTGGCTGCATTTTTAGTATCAGCACTGGTTGTTGCAGGAACCTCTGCATGGCATTTGCTCAGAGGACGTCGGGATGTTTTGGTTAAACGCTCTTTTTCCATGGCGTTATGGATGATTTTATTTGCTGCGCCAGCTCAGGTTCTGGTTGGTGATCAACATGGTTTAAACACATTACATCATCAACCCGCCAAACTGGCAGCGATAGAAGGGCACTGGGAAACCAATCACCATGAATCTATGCCACTGTATGTGTTTGGTATTCCAAACATGCAAACTGAACACACAGATTATGCTGTAGGTATTCCCTATTTAGGTAGCCTGATTCTGACTCATGAACTCAATGGTGAAGTCAAAGGCCTTAAAGATTTCACTCCTGAGGATCGCCCAAATTCAACGGTATTGTTTTGGAGTTTCCGTTTGATGGTGAGCTTGGGCATGTTAATGCTATTGCTTGCCTTGTCTGGCTTATTGCTGCGTAAGGGCAACAAGTTGTACGAAACATCGTGGTTGCATAAATTTGCCATCATTATGGGGCCAACGGGTTATATCGCACTGCTTGCTGGGTGGTTTACCACTGAAATGGGGCGTCAGCCATGGGTCGTCTATGGCATTTTACGTACCAAAGATGCGCTATCGGGTGTGCCTGCGAGTCAGGTCGGTTTTACTTTAATTTTATTTGTGCTTGTCTATACCGTAGTGTTCGGTACAGGTGTGTACTACATCTTCAAACTCATGCACAAAGGCCCTCAGTTTATCTATGCTCCACCTGAAGAAATTGCAGGTGTTGGGCATTTTAAAACCCCAATGCGTCCACTAAGTGCAGTTGATGAAAGCATTGATCAACCAACTCAGGAGCAGAAGCATGATTGATTTATCTATCATTTGGGCAGTCATTATTGCACTCGGTGTGTTGATTTATGTCGTACTCGATGGCTTTGATTTAGGGATTGGCATTTTATTTCCCTTTATCAAGGACCCGCACAAACGTGATGTGATGATGAACACGGTTGCTCCTGTTTGGGATGGTAATGAAACATGGATGGTTCTGGGCGGAGCGGGGCTGTTTGCAGCCTTCCCTATGGTATATGCCACCGTGCTTTCAGCGCTGTATTTACCGATCGTCATGATGTTGATTGCCCTGATTTTTCGGGGGGTAGCATTCGAATTCCGTTTTAAAGCACAGCGTTCGAAACACCTTTGGGATGCGGCATTTATCTGGGGTTCAACCCTTGCCAGCTTTTTTCAGGGGATTTTGCTCGGGGCTTATATTCAGGGCATTCATACGCAGCACGGTATTTTTTCTGGTGGAAGCTGGGACTGGTTAACGCCTTTTTCTGTTTTCACAGGCATTGGCGTGGTGGTGATGTATGCGGCATTGGGCTGTGCATGGCTGATCCTGAAAACTGAGCATGATTTACAGCACAGTATGTATCGTTTAATGCCCAAGTTTGTGCTGGCATTGCTGGTGATTTTTGCAGGGGTGAGTTTGTATACGCCATATTCGCAACCTGCGATTGCCGCACGCTGGTTAAATCCGGCGCAACTGATCTATTTCAGTCCTGTACCAGTTTTGGTGCTGCTGTTTAGCTTTTTAATTTGGAAAGCTTGTCGCCAAAAACAGGAATTTCGGCCCTTTATTTATACCCTTGTGCTGATGTTTCTGGCTTATACGGGCTTTCTGATTAGCTTGTGGCCAAACATCATTCCACCATCAGTCACAATCTGGCAAGCCGCAGCGCCAGCCAATAGTCAGTTGTTTGCGCTGATCGGGGCATTGTTACTCATTCCGATCATTCTCATTTATACCATCATGGCGTACTGGGTATTTCGTGACAAAGTCCGTGTGGGTGATGAAGGTTATCATTAGGATGCATGTGATATGAAAAAATCTGAAATGCAATGGTTTATAGGGCTGTGGTTATTGGGTTTTTTAGGGCTAGGTATCATTGCTGCTATTTTTAGAGGGTTATTATTTCTAGCTTATTAATAAGAGCTATTTTAGACCCCATTTTATTTATCTCGCCGAGAAAATAAAATGGGTATAAATATTTAGGAAAGAGACCTAAGTGAAATAAATGAATTTTAAAATACGCTGAATATAAGTAAATTCGTTTGCTTATATTCAAAAATTTTGATTTTAATATAGATAAATAAAATAGATTAATTGTGGGGTGGTATGATATTAATAGCACAGCAACATCGATTTAATTATTTAAATCTTTCAGATATTCAGCCGAAAGATATTGTTTTTGCACGCAAGCGTTCAAAAATATCCCAAAATGAATTGGCCAGTATTTTAGGTATATCGGTTAGAACCTTAGAAAGTTGGGAAAGAGGGCATCGAAAACCCTCACGTGCAGCACAATCTTTACTCAGGTTGTTTATTCGTGCACCTAATTTATTGGTGACTTATTTAACCTGAAAACAAAAAAACAAATCACCTTGAGGTGATTTGTTTTTATTTTAAATTATTGATTTTTAGTGAATTCTTCAAAAGCTTCAATCGCATTTGCCGCATACATGAGAGAAGGGCCTCCTCCCATATAAACTGCCACAGACAGGACTTCATTGAGCTCTTCTAAGGTCATACCCATTTTCACAAGGCTGCGAGTATGAAAGCCAATACATCCATCACAGCGATTGGCAACCCCAATTGCAAGAGCAATTAATTCTTTGGTTTTTGCATTGATGACGCCTTCTTTCATGCTGCTTTGTGCTAATGCATTGAAATTCTTCATTGTTTCAGGAGAATTTTGGCGAATGGTTTTGATGTTATTGGAAATATTGTGCGTAAGTTCAGTAAATTTCATGATGATTTCCGTTTGGTTATTGAACGATTGGAAAATTGGCGTCTTGCCACGCTTGCATGCCGCCTTCGATAGAGAAAACGTGTGGAAAGCCCATATTTTGCAGAGAAAGCGCAGCAAGTGCTGAGCGACCGCCTGAGCGACAAATCAAGTAAATCTCATGCTGAGATAAAGCTTCCAGAGCAACTAAGGTGTCACAGTGCTGTAAAACAGAAGGGTGCTGGTGAATACGCATTTCTAAAACACCACGAGGCATATTTACCGCATGTTCAATATAACCTGATTGATATTCATCAGGTTCGCGGATATCAATTAAGATAATATGAGGGTTGCTGGTTTTTGATTTTAAATCTTGGATTGATATTTCCTTGATTTTAGATTTTGCCTCATCCACCAATTGGTTTGAAGTTTTCATTTCCACTCCACCTTTAAATATCATTGTTGATTATTTAAACTAAATTATAGAGATAAATATAGCAGGATGAAAGATTATTTTTAATTTAAATTTTATTTAAATTGTTTCATGGTTTTATTTTATTGATTTTGCACTTTATGACTATATACATCAACTTTACTCATGAAAAAAATAAAGTGGATGTAAAATCTGAAAGAAGTTTACGCGAGGTTTTTTGCTTATGTTTATGGGCTATTTTACGAATAAATGTGGTGGTTATGACTCAGTTTAGTATTGGAAATTATTTTTACCTATGGCTGGAGGCAAGCTGAGGATATTCGGAGCGGCCGAAGCCAAGTCATAAAAAAACCGACATTCTGTCGGGGTTCTTGTATTGGTTTACTCTGTATGATTTCTCTCATACTGTAGTGTCTTGGTGTATATGCATACTTTTATTTGAAGTACCCGAGAGCAAGTCTTTCTAAATTAAAAAAAGTCATCATATGGAATAGACCTCTTTCATAACTTACACTCTCTTTATCTTTTTCCCATAGGGAGAAATAAGAGAGGCTTATGAAAGAAGTCTAATACCTAAATCAAGCAGACATGCTTAGATAACGTTGTTTTGAATACAAAATTAAGATTAAGAAAAGTCCAATTCCTTTTCAAACGCTTTTAGTTCAAAGCGAGCCATCGCTAAATTTGATTTTTGACGATCTAAAACAAGATACAGAAATAAGTTATCATTGCTTTCAAGAGGACGAATCAAATGATATTGCTTACCTAGAGTAATTAAAATATCTTCAATATTATCATTTAATTGAAGTGCTTTCGCTACTTTACGTTTTGAGCGTATGACTTCGGTATTGCCTGCCGCAGCAAGTTCTAAATCTATGCTGGTTCCTTGAGTGGCTAAAGCTAAACCACTTTCACTATCTACCAATGCTGCTGCAATAAAACCATCTATGCCAGTTAGACTATCTAAAACAATACGACTCATTTTACTTTCTACCTTAAGTTAAGGGTTTCCCCATAAGAATATTGATTTAAAGACCAAGTTTTTTACGCAATTTTGTGAAAAAACTGCGAACTTTAACCAACTGGTTTTGATCAGTTGATTCATTATTTCTCATGAATTTAGCCTCATCAGAAACAACATACGAACCCATTTTGAGCATATAGCTAGTCGCAACAAACCTTATGATTTGTTTTTCGGGAATATTTAACTTATTGATTACCATTTGAATCTGAGCACCTTGGGCAAAACATGCCGCAATTTTTAATAGATTTCGACGCTCATCGACCTGTTCGAATTTTGGCCAAATCTCTAATTTAAAATATTGATTGGTCTGAACCTATGGAAGTTGTATATCAGTAGAACGGTATGCCACTTGCCACAACCAGCTGCGTAAATCTTGTGCGGGCTGATTTTTGATGGTCTCCTGCACAAAGTGATTTGTGGCATAGGTTTGATTCAAGCTGTTGTCAAAAAAAATGATGGGATGAGATGGGTTGACCCAGACGCGCTCTGTCATGGTGTCGACTAAAGCTAAGAATCCCCGATAGTCGACTAACTGGATAAAACCATTTCTAGGCAATAAGCATTGATTAAATATGGTCGTGGTCGCGACAGATTTTTCTACCGTTGCAGAAGGTAGATTAAGCGCATAACCCGATGCATAATCAAAGAATTTCTCTTGTATCCATGCACGTAAATCTTCTAGCTGCGTTACAGGATAAGCTAAAGTGTCATCAACAATCTTTCCCTGCTGTTCTGGAACTTTAACCAGACGTAAGTACTGTATATGAATCTGCGAAAGAATTTTTTGAATGATCGATGAAGCAAAAAAAAGCATCGTTAACCATTAACAGGTCGATGTTTTTTTCAGAGATATTGACCCAGCGCACTTCTACCCCATGGGGAATAGATAACAATATTTGAGTTTTAAACTGCTCAAGCACATGCGGACTAAGACCAAACACAGCAATATGTAAAAACTTTTTCATTTTCTAATCGTATTAAGCTATGTATCATTGCGATATATCATAAAATTCATTTAAATACAGTAAATTACATGAAATTTAACAGTGGCGTGTTTTTCATATATACAATCATCTATATCGGGATTTGAGCTAAAGATTGAGAAGTTTTTTTGATTGCATACAGCATTTTCCCCATGAGAATGTCAGGTGAGCCTACCGCTATAATCAGCATAGGATAGTGCGCATGTTCCACACCTGTTAAAACCACATGCCCATTTTCCGCATTAAGTGAAAGAGTCTTACAGCCTGTTAAGTTGATTTCTGAAATGAAGGCGGACACCATAGCCAGAATCGAGCTAGAGACAGCAGCAATTTTTCCAGTATTTTCCAACTTTTTTTTACTCGCCAAAGCTAATTCAAAACCATCCGAAGAACACAGCATGACAAACTCAAGACCGCTCACATTATTTAAGAATTCATGAATTTGCATACGGCCAGTTTCAATCAATGCTTGAGGAATCTGGCGTGAAAGAGTATTGGTATTCACTTGCGGGCCCATCCTTTAAACCATTGCAATCGCGTGAGTTTCAATAGAAGCAATTAACACTTCAACCATAAGTAGAACATCATCTTTTTGTCTGGCATCTATCGCAAAAATTGGGTAACTGTAGTGGTGCAAACTCATCCAATCCCGATAAATCTTGAGCATTTGTTCATCGTGTTGATCGACATGCGTAATACCAATCACAATATTTTGACTATGGCTTTCAAAAGCGCTGATATAGCTTTGTAAATCTTGCAAACGATTTGCACATGAATGATCAATTAAAATACTGACGCCAATTGCACCTTTGCAGACGATAGACCACATAAAATCAAAACGATCTTGGCCAGGGGTGCCATATAGTCCAATTTTAGTGTCATCCTCAAGCACAATTTCACCATAGTCGATTCCGACTGTAGTGGAATACTTGCTATGTCTATTGATATCCGTATTGATTGCTTCAGTTTCTATGACAGGAATGTCGGAGAGCGCTTTAATAGCTGCTGATTTTCCAGCACCCATACTGCCGCCAAAAACAATTTTATATTGATGTAAAATCATATAGATACTCTCTTTCTATCAAGATTTAATAAGATATAAAATCTATTTGGTCGTTTTCGAACTAAAGCATGCACGATTTAACCCTATATTTAACCAACTGTTTACGAGTTGGTGGAACAAGCGAATGATGAATTAAACATCGGGATATCTTGCAAACGGAGCTTATGGCTAGCAATGTGAATAAACTGTGAATTTATTTGATATTTTAAGAATGGATGTGATTTTTATTGCTGTATGCAGCGAGAGATTTGTTAAATCTATTTTAGTTTTTATGGGCTCGTGTTAAACATTCATCATTTCCAGAAAAAATAATCACGGGCTCAAGCAACAGTGTTTTCACGACGTTGTCTAGCAGATGAAATCTCATGGAAACCTGTTGATATGGCTTTAATTTTGCAAAAAATTTCTCTGCCAAGTGCCTGTTTTTATATAAATACCAGCCCATCTATATATTTTTAGGTTTACCATGCTTTTTCTTGGCAGTGTTTGCGCTTATACCTATTGCTTTGAGCTGATGAAAGTCTGAGGTCACCAACAACTGCTGATTACGCTGCAAATGTGAAACGGATACATCTCCATACCTTTAACCAACTGCCAGATAACGAATCAGCAGACTGATGCCTGAACAAAGGACCAAAATATAAATGAATTGATTAAAGCGACTTAAACTCATTTTTGCTGTGATTTTTTTGCCGATATAAACACCACAGAGCATACTGGGAATCAGCAGTATGACCAAGCCCAACAACGGTAAAGAATACAGTCCCATGAGCAGGCACAAAATTAGCCGTAGGCTGGTGCTCAGTGAAATGAGAACACTCTGTGTAGATTGAATCTGTAGCTTGTTCGGGAGTTTTTGTTGTAAATATAGCGCATATAAAAAACCACCACTGCCAAATAATGCACCAAACAAACCACCAAATAGTCCTATTGGAATATGTAAATAGCTTCGGGAAGATGGATGAGAGATGGGCTTCTTAAACAATTGGTACAGACTATAACCGATACAAAAAATAGCCATAAATAAAAGTAATAACATCGGAGGACGTGTAGCCAGCAGATAGATACCCAGACCTGCGCCGAGACTCATAAATGGGAAAAGTTGCCGAACTTGGCGGTATTCAACGCTTGACTGTAATTGATACCAGTTTTTGATAGAGGCAATTGCATCAAGAATCACGATCATGGGAATGATTTGATTCAGCGGCATATACAGACTTAACCACGGAGCGGCAATCAGTGTTGTTCCAAACCCAGAAAAACCAAAAACGATATAGGAGAGGAAAATAATAGGGAGATAAACCCAATTCCACTGCATAAATAACCAATCCAACATATAAATTCCTCTTTTCTTTTTTATGAGCATAAGGCACTCATCTAATCTAATCTAATCTAATTCAATTTTTTGAATAAACGATCTAAAAAAGAGATCAATATGCCAAGCATGAAGCAATTGCAGTACTTAAAGAAAATTGTCGAGACGGGCAGTTATCATCAGGCTGCCGAGCAATTATTTATTGCACAGTCGGCATTGAGCCGCCAGATTTTGCTGCTTGAAGATGAACTGGGATTTCAAATTTTTAATCGGGAACTGCGACAAATTCGGTTAACTCCCGCAGGCGCCTATTTTTATAAAAAAACCAGTCAGCTATTGCAGGCATTGCAGCAATCAACGCTACAGGCACAAGAACTGAGTCAGGGAAAACAAGCTTATTTCACGTTAGCCCATTCCAGTAGTATTGGTTTATCAGAAAATTTTTTACAGAAAACTCAGCAGTTTGCCTTTACGCAACAAGTGAGTATCGAGATTGGTCAGTATTCTTCAGAGCAGCAGATTGAACTGTTAATCAATCGGCAGTTGGATATAGGTATATTACGTTTGCCTGTGCTTACGCATGATTATGCTGAACTGGAACTGGTCGAATATCAGAAAGAACGTCTTTACGCTGTATTGCCATCGCAACACGCGTTAGCAAACTGTGCGGTTTTACAGGTATCTGATTTAAAAAATGAGAAGTTTGTTTCTGTGCCACATCCTGAGCGTGGCGGTATGAGTTATGTGTTACGCAGTCTGTGTGTTGCTTCAGGATTTAACCCGAAACCTGCTGCTGTACGTTCGCGTAAACGTATGCAATTGATTTTGGTACAGCAAGGTTTTGGTGTAAGTATTATTGCTGAGTCTATGATTGATCGCACGCTCATGGCTGTAAATTATATTCCACTTTCAGATCAGGCTGCCTATGCTCAAGTGGTTATTGCATACCATCGACAAGCCAGTCCACTGTTAAAAAATTATGTTCAGGACTTATGTGATATTTCCAATTCATGAGTTTTTGGATTTTAAATGGATGAATATCAATCAGCTCATTTAATCTAAATACAAGATACGCAAAAAATCGTGGCGATGCGGCTTCATCAATAAATAGTTATCATCCAATATGCATCAGAGCTAATTAACTGAGTGTTTTGTAAAAATGCTCGTGGTAGAAAGCAATCCTACACCTGTTTGTACCCGACCAATCCTAAAATTATCTGACCATCATCTGATGATTTGAGGTGAAAATTGCCTTTCATCGGGATAAATGCTCAAAATCTACAGATGATGGTGAGAAAGCCTTGTTTAAAATCAAAAAAATGTGAATACTCATGCCCGCAAAAATACAAGCTTGCAAATTTTCTTTTTGGGTTAGGCAAATACCGTGAACACGTATCCATTTTCATTTTCTCGTTTACAACAGGCATTACTGGCTGTTAGCTCATTGTCATATTTGGGACTGAGTCCAGTATTGGCACATGCTGAAGATGATCTTCAGCAACTGGCAACTATTACCGTGTCGGCGAAAAAGTCACAGTCAGCGTATTATCAGCCCAAAATCAATTTGTCGGGCTTTGTCCAGCAAAATATTCTGAATATTCCTGCATCTATCAGTACGGTGACCGCAGAACGTATCGCCGATCAGCATGCCAAAACGCTCACCGATGTGGTGAAAAATGATGCAGCAGTGGGTGATGGTTATGCCGCGATTGGTTATTATCCAAACTTTATGATGCGCGGTTTTGCCTTAAATCTTGGATCAAGTTATTTGCTCAATGGCAATCTGCTACGCGGTGAACAAAATGTTGCACTGGAAAATAAAGAGCAAGTCGAAGTTTTAAAAGGCATCAGTGCCATGCAAAGCGGCATGTCAA
Organism: Acinetobacter sp. ANC 4636; assembly: GCF_054454555.1. Classification (NCBI taxonomy): domain Bacteria; kingdom Pseudomonadati; phylum Pseudomonadota; class Gammaproteobacteria; order Moraxellales; family Moraxellaceae; genus Acinetobacter; species Acinetobacter sp. ANC 4636. The sequence goes on from NZ_JBTKVD010000024.1 coordinate 15,236, forward strand.
CGCCAGGTGGAGTAGTCAACTATGTCACCAAACGCCCGAAAGACATTCATTCTGTGACGGTTGAAACGGACAGTCATGCTGGTAACCGTGTTGCAATGGATTTTGGTGGGTTTCTAGGTGAAGATCAGCAGTTTGGCTATCGTATCAATCTTGCCAAAGAAGAAATGCATCCTTATGTTGAACACGCCAATGGACAGCGTGCATTTGGTTCTCTGGCTTTGGACTGGAAAATTTCAGATCGTTCAAAACTCGAATTTGATATCGAATCGCAGCGTCAACGCCAACGTTCTGTCCCGGGTTATCAGTTACTTGGTGGCACCACTGTACCAAGTGGCATTAGTTGGGATCGTCTGTTAGGTTATCAAAGCTGGGGTAAACCTGTCACTGATGAAAGCTTAAGTGCCAGTTTAAAATATATTTACCAGATCAATGATAACTGGAAGGCTCATCTTACTGCTTCACAAAGTCGTGCAGTGATTGATGATTATTCTTCATTCCCATATGGTTGCTATTATAGTAGCGTTTGTCAGGTTACAGGTTTAGGCAATACTTTTGACCCAAATGGTAATTATGACATTTATGATTACCGTAGCCCCAATGACACTTATTTGACCAATCAGTTTAAAGCAGGCTTAAACGGAAAATTTGATACAGGAGCGTGGCTGCATACTGTGAGTCTGGAATTGTCACAGACCTATAAACGCCATGCGCAATATAATGCGATTAATGAATGGGTTGGTACAGGTAATATTTATGGTAATAGTGCGACCTATAGCCCTACTACTGCAACTCTGGGCAATCATTACAAATCTTTAGAAAGTCAGCAAACAGCATTAAACTTGCTTGACCAGATCGACTTTAATTCACAGTGGTCGGTCTTGCTGGGTGGGAAGTTACTGCATTTAAATGAAAATGCCTATGCTGCTGACGGCAACAATATCCGCGATACCAATTTTGACCGTTTCCTTCCGCAACTTGCACTGATGTATCAACCTTGGGAACGTACTCATGTGTATGCTTCTTATGCCAAAGGTTTAAGTGATGGTGGGCAAGCGCCTTGGTATGCCAATAATGCTTATGCGACTTTGGCACCTGTGCATTCAACTCAGTATGAGTTGGGAATTAAGCAGCAGTGGAAAGCGTTACTCTTTACCGCAGCAGTGTTTGACTTGAAACAGGACAATCAATATACCAATACTGCGGGTGATTATGTCACCGATGGTCAACAGCACAATGTCGGTTTAGAATTGGGTCTGCAAGGTCGTTTAAACCAAAACCTAGATATCACCTCCACTTTAGCCCTGACTCGTTCACGCCTCGCAGGCATACAAACGGCTGAGTACCAAGGGCATCAAACTCAAAATGTACCGACCCTGCGTTTTGCCAGCCACTTGTCCTATCAGGTACCACAGATTGATGGACTTAGATTGTTGGCGGGAATGCAGTACAGCAGCAGTAAATATGCGAACAAATCGGGTACAGTCAAAGTACCAGGCTATAGCATATTTGATGCGGGTACAGCCTATAATTTCCGTGCCTATGGTTATGACAACACACTGCGACTCAATATTGACAATTTGTTCAATAAAAAATATTGGCGTGATACAAGCAGTTTCTTTGGAGACGACTATTTGTTCCTCGGTGCACCACGTACAGCACAATTGTCATGGACTGTGAATTTCTAAAATAAATAGATTTCTTTCATCATTGTTTACACCCTCTTTAATTTTCTCCCATAGGGAGAAAGAAAAGGGATTGATGAAAGAAATCTAAAATTAGACCATTTAATTCAAACTGCTTGAGCTGCCTGGCTCAAGCAGTTTTTTTTATTTTGGGTTATTTAATCCAATGCTTGGACTAAAAATTGCACTTAAAATCCTGTTACACTCAAATATGCCAGATTTGCAGAAAATTACAGGATAGTGATGTCATACCAGCAGTTATATATCAATGGTCAGTGGCTTAGCCCGAAAAATGGGCAAACTTTTAGCAGTATTGATCCGAGCAATGAACAGGAAATTGCCCAAGTTGCGGCGGCATCGGTGGAAGATGCCGAACTTGCTGTCCAAGCTGCTCGACAGGCATTTGATCAAACTGACTGGGCAAATCAGCCTAAGCAACGTGCAGCATATTTGCGTGCGATAGCCCAAGAAATCCGTAACCAGTTAGATACACTCGCTGAATTAGAAGTCCGTGATAATGGCAAGCCTTTGCCTGAGGCAGTTTGGGATATTCAAGATGCCGCAGGCTGCTTTGACTTTTATGCAGACTTGGCAGAACAACTTGATCCCAACCATGAAGAAAACATCCCCCTTGCTGATGAGCGCTTTAGCAGTGTCGTGCGTAAAGAAGCCGTGGGCGTAGCATGTGCGATTATTCCTTGGAACTATCCTCTTCTGATGGCCGCATGGAAGGTTGCACCCGCACTTGCCGCAGGTTGCACATTGATTTTGAAACCTGCCGAGGCGACGTCATTAACTGCGATTGAACTGGGTCGGATTGCCGAAAAAGTCGGTTTGCCTGCGGGCGTTTTGAATATCGTCACAGGAATTGGTCATGAAATCGGGCCATATTTAACTGCGCATCCTGAAATTGACAAGGTTGCTTTTACGGGGAGTGTGCCTGTAGGCAAGCAGATCATGCAATCGGCAGCACATAACGTCAAAAACTTAAGTCTGGAACTGGGTGGAAAATCAGCCTTTATTATTTTCTCTGACAGTGATCTTGATGCGGCAGTGGAATGGATCATGTTTGGCATCTTCTGGAATCAGGGACAAGTATGTTCGGCAACTTCACGAGTACTGGTTCAACAGGAAATTTACCCTGAATTATTGCAACGCCTAAGTGCTGCTGCGCAAAAAATCAAAATTGGCAATGGCTTGGATGCCGATGTCAAACTCGGCCCATTGGTCAATGCCAAGCAGTATCAGCAAGTGATGCAGGCGATTCGACAAGGACAAGCGGACGGAGTGCAATTACTTAGTGGTGGACAACGTCCTGCAGATTTGCCACACGGTTATTATGTAGAACCGACGATTTTTGTGGATGTGCCATTAGAACATCTGCTATGGACAGATGAAATTTTTGGCCCTGTAGTCGCTATTCGTGCTTTTCAACATGAGCAAGAAGCGATTCAACTCGCCAATAATTCCATTTTTGGTTTAGCAGGCGCGGTCATGTCGAAAGACCTGACCCGTTGCCAGCGAGTGGCACGTAAACTACGCGCAGGGATTATCTGGATTAACTGCTCACAACCGACCTTTACCGAAGCGCCATGGGGCGGCTATAAGCAAAGCGGTATTGGGCGTGAGCTTGGGATTTGGGGTTTAGAGAATTATCTGGAAATCAAGCAGATAACCAGCTATAGAAGCGACCAACCTTGGGGATGGTACACTTCTTGACATTGAGTTTCCTTACGCTAAAAATTTGCAAGGAACCTAAAGCTAGATATGTTTTCACTCAATAGGCTTTTTTCATACGCCCTCTTTTTTTCTCTTGCATTTTATTGAAAAATACTTCAATTTTGCTTAGAAATAAAAATAAAGAAGAGGTGAGCAATGATGAAACAAGCCTAATGTGGTGAATGCTCTCACGGCAGTGAATTAAATTTTGAACGCTTAAATGGTATTTCGTTATTTTTAAAAATTCCAAATAATCTTCTGTTTTTTTAGGCTAATCATACTTTTTAAAATAGTTATTAAAAATAGACTTAGATAATGAATATATATTTTACTTGTTAAATTTTAAGTTATATCATTTGATAATAGAAAAAATGATGAACTCATGACTGATACAAAATGATCTTTAAAAAATTCATTTATTCACTAGATTTGAACTTACGGAAGTTGATTTTATATCTTTCGATTTTTAGTGTTGTGAGTTTATTTATTGTGTCTTTGGTCGTGAGTTATTATATAGAAAAGCACGAGCTTTTACATAATGCTTTATCGGTTAATGCAGAGTATGCTGCTAAAATTGCCAATAGTTCAGACAGCCATTTTAAGATGATGCAAAAGGAGTTGGCATATAGTGCTGAAATTTTAGGAAAAAAATTTAATAATCAAAAATATATACAAAAAGAAGTCGAACGTTTAAAGTATCAGTCTAACTATTTCAATAGCGTGACTATTTCTGATCAAGACGGTAAATTTTTAAGTTTTGCACCATTGAAATTAAATTTTCAAAAAAATAAAGTGATTAGAAGTTTAGGATTTAAACTCTCTTTAGAGAAAAAAGCTCCCGTTATTTCCCCACCGTATTATGGTACAAGTAAAAATTTATTAATTTTTATCTCACAACCAATTTTTGATCAGCATCATCATTATTTAGGATTTATTGGTGCAACTATTTATTTAAAACAGGACAATATTTTAAATAAAATGCTTTCTGGTCATTATGGTTACAAGCATAACTATATGTATGTAGTTGATCAAAATAAATATATTTTATTTCACCCTGACATGAATAAAATTGGTCAATTATCCAATATTAATATTCAAAGCCTTGTGCATAAAAATCGTGGCGAAATTCGTTTGAACGATGAACATGGGAATGAATTGTTAGCGGGTTTTGCACGTATTCCAACTACAGGCTGGATGGTGATTTCTCAACAACCTGCGAGTGAGTTACTTAAGGAAACCAGCAACACAGTTTATGAAATGCTGGTGGGAATGTTGCTATTTTATATCCTGATTTTCTTTGTTATCTGGAAAATTTCCTATCTAATTTCAAGCCCTTTGTCTTTATTGGCAAACATGGCAAGTAATCTACATAAACCTGACATTGAGGCAAGCATTGAACGTGTTAATCCTTGGTTTGTTGAGGTGCGTAAGTTTAAAAGCGCATTGTTAATCAGTTCACAGCATTTTAAGAAAACTATTTCTGAACTTAACCTTTATATGCATACAGATCCACTTACCCATTTATATAATCGGCGTGGTATGGGATTGTCTGTGGCTCATTTTATTGAAACAGGTATTCCGTTTGCAGTCATCTCAATTGATATCGATTATTTTAAGAAAATTAATGATAATTTTGGGCATGACCAAGGTGACGTAATTTTAAAAAAAATTGCCGACCATATCCGTTCTAATTTCCGTGATGAAGATATTTGTTGTCGTAGTGGTGGTGAAGAATTTGTGGTTTTGGCTGCTAGGCTAAAATTGGAAAATGCTATAAGGCTGGCAGAACACTTGCGTAAAAAAATTGAATGTACATCAATGCCTTTGGTTGGTGAAGTAACAATTTCTATTGGTATTTCACACTGGCCAACCACTTCAAAAAATATAAAAACTGTATTTAAACGTGCGGATGAGTGTTTATATAATGCTAAAGCCGATGGAAGAAATTGCATCCGTTTTTAGGGTTGAAAATACTTATATAATGTTTATATGTTATTCATCGAATTATTTTTCTTTCTGAATATAAATATAAGTAAGTTTTAATTTATTAGATCTTTTATAAGCATATCTTATTTATTTTAATTTCATTAAGAAATATCTCAATTTTTCTTAGGGAGAGAAATAAAAAAAACCTAAACCATGATGAAAATAAGCCTATGCTAAACACTAAAAAATTATGGTTATCTTATTTATTTTTAAATAAATATCAATAATCTATGGCTGAAATGTGGAAATTAAAATATAGAATTTTTGATAAACATACACTTTTATCAGGTTTTCAGTATGATACTAAATGATTTGCTATAGTTTATATTTATATAAAATTAAGAAAATGTGATTTTATTCTCATTTTATTGCTTTATTTATGACATAGGCTCATTTTATAAGGTCATTTTTCTCATAAATTACGTTGAAATACATTTCAATCTCGCTCAGAAAGAAAAATAAAAAGTGTGTAAACTATAAATTATCATAAATAACCATATTTCTTTTGATTATTATTCGCTTTTAATCGTATAATTTTTTGAATTAAATTTGAAGTACTCAATGTGTAATGTGGCTAAGAAAAATCATTTACTCACTTAATTTAGACCTGAGAAAACTCATTCTGTGTCTCGCTGCATTTAGTGTTTTTAGCCTATTTATTGCCTCATTACTTGTCAGCTATTATGTCCAGAAAAAAGAGCTGATACAAAATGCATTATCAGTTAACTTGGAATATGCTCAAAAAATATCCAATGGAACTGACAGCCATTTTTCCATTATGCAACATGAACTCGCTTATAGTGCTGCCTTGCTAGGGCAGAATTTTAATAATGCTCAGCTACGTCAAACTGAAGTTGAACGCTTGAAGCATCAATCCAATTATTTTAATAGTGTACTGATCTCTGATAGTACAGGGCGTTTTTTGAGCTATGCACCAGTCCAGTTAAAACTCAATACAAACGTGGTTAATCATACTATAGGCGTAAAATCCTCACTGCAAAAGAAAGCAGCATTTATTAGTTCGCCTTATTATTCGATTAAAAATAATCTCATCATTTTTATTTCACAGCCAATTTTTGACCAGCAGCATCGTTATTTGGGATTTATAGCGGCTTCAATTTATTTAAAGCAAGACAATATTTTAAATCAGATGCTTGCCAGCAAATATGGTTATAAGAAAAATTATATGTATGTCATGGATAGTTCTAGAAGAATTATTTTTCATCCCAATGAAAAGCGTATAGGTGAGACTGTAAAAAATAATACAGGTCTGGATGCGATGACCCGCAATAAACAAGGCTCCATTCGTTTGATCAATAGTCTAGGGATCGATAACTTGGCAGGCTTTGCTCGGGTTCCTTCAACCAATTGGATTGTGGTATCACAACAACCAACACATGAACTTTTGGATCAGGCGAATAAAATAATTTATAAAATTCTATTTGGTATGTCATTATTTTATATTGTGATTTTTTTAATTATTTGGCGAGTTGCTTACCTAATTTCTAACCCGCTCTCTGATTTGGCTAAAATGGCAAGTGATCTTAGCCATCCTGAAATAGATGAAAAAATTAAACAGGTTGAGCCGTGGTTTGTCGAAGTCTTGAAGTTCAAAATTTCCTTGTTGCTCAGTTCGCAATATTTTAAGCAAACGATTACTGAGCTAAATTATCATGTCAATACTGACCCGCTCACAGGCTTATATAATCGTCGTGGTATGGATTTGTTTATCGATGATTTGGTAAAAACCAATACTGAGTTTGCGGTTATTTTTATTGATATTGATCATTTTAAAAAGATTAATGACACCTTTGGGCATGATAAAGGTGATCTGGTACTCAAAGAGCTGGCTGCTTATATTAAATCGAATTTCCGTAGTGATGATGTTTGCTGTCGAATTGGCGGTGAAGAATTTGTGGTACTTGCTCCAATTTTTGATTTGGATTTTAGTTATTCTTTAGCAGAAAACTTGAGAAAAAGCTTAGAAAATCATCAAATTGATCTTGTTGGTACAATTACTGTATCGATCGGGATCGCATATTGGCCATTAAGTTCAAAAAATGTAGAAACAGTATTTAAAATTGCCGATCAGAATTTGTATCGTGCTAAAAATGAAGGGCGTAATTGTATTCGGATATAGTTGAAGTCAATAGGTTTATCATGCATTTAATATAGTTGAGAATTGCGGATAAAAATTGGTTTTAAAGGTGACAGTAAAACAATACGATGTTTGCTGCACAACTAATCTACGCCTTTAATGATTTTGCCTGACTGAAACTATTGGTTCGCTGCGATTAGTTGTATTTTAAAAAATTTGAATCAACCTATTGAAAATTTTAAAATAATAGCGTGATAAAATATTCCTATCAGTTAAGCATTTTAGAAGTGTTATTCATTGGTATTAAATATAAATATTTCAATAACATAAATATATTTAACTCGCTAATACATAAAAAAATCTTGATTAAAACCCTTGTCATATCCTTAGTTAGCATATGAGCTGCTTTAGCTCATTCATCTATATGAATTCAGATTCTAAGCTTTGCATTCTACCTTCATGAAAGATTATCAGAACGATCAGTTATGGATTGATTCAACCAAGCTGTCTGTGTGTAAAAATCAGCTGATTCAACATGATGAATTTATGCTAGTGATTGCAACGACATTATTTTTTAAATCAATCTCGAAGTTATAAAAAAGTAGGTTTCTCGTGTTGCAGATACAGCAACCTGTCATGGATTTTGTTTAGCGATTCAATTTTTTATCGCTATTTTTTGTAAATTTAATCGCAATAAATTCTAAATTTTAAAGTAAAAATAAAATAATTTTGCATTATTTTTGTCACTTTTTTAAAAATAAAACAACTAGTTAACAATAAATCGAAAAAAACAATAATTCATATATAATAAAATGTATTGTGTGAACTGTGTCACATAATTAAAATAAATTAAGACATTCATTGAAAATAAAAGTAGTTAAAATGAACAAAATATACCGTATTGTGTGGAATTCTTCGTTAGGGGCATGGGTAGCAGTTTCGGAAATTGCCAAAGGAAAAACGAAAAGCAATTGTGGAAGTGCTGGCGGGGTGGTTGAACAGCAAAATAGTCATTCTGAAGATACAACTTTTAAAATATTTAATTTAAAAACATTGTCTTTCGCATTGATAACGGCATTTGCACCATCTTTTGTTTTTGCTGGGGCGCTGGATGGGGGGAGTGTTTTTTTAAACTGTAACCCAACAAACTCTAATGGTAGTGGTGCAACAGCAGGTCAAAGTGTAGCTGTGGGAGCATATGCTTGTGCGCCTGGCGATCAATCGATTGCAGTTGGTGCAAATACTTATGCAAAAGGTAATTCTTCAGTTGCAATAGGTGGAGATGATTTAAATAAGGTTGCTGGTACTGCGGCGACTGGGGGATTAAACTCAACTGCTGCTGCACAAACATATAAAAAATTAACAGGTGATTCTCTTATTGCGGCTGAAGATGGCCAGACAGGTGTTGGGCATCAATATATTAATACGGAAGCAGGTAATGGTGCTGTTGCTTTAGGTGTTCAGGCGACAGCAAAAGGTGATCTGGCAACTGCATTCGGTACACGAGCAAATGCTCAAGGTGTAGCAAGTGTTGCTTTAGGGGTAGGTTCTTATGCTTCTAAAGATGGTGCTGTTGCTTTAGGTGCAGGTAGTACCACAACAGGTAGTGCAACTAAAATTACAAGTGCCACAGTAAATGGCGTTGATTTTATAAATTTTGCGGGTGGAGCTAACTTTGCTGGTGACGTATCAGATGCTGGTCGTCAAGTTTCTGTCGGTAGTGTTGGAAATGAACGTCAAATTAAAAATGTAGCGGCAGGTGCTATCTCAGCTACTTCTACTGATGCGCTGAATGGTAGTCAAGTTTATGCTGTTACAAAGCAGTTAATTGATAAAATTGATTCAAATACTCCCGTTGTTTATACCGATGCTTCAGGAAATAAAGTTAAAAAAGCCAATGATGGTAATTGGTACAAAGCTACAGATGTAGATAGCAATGGCGATAAAATTGGTACGCCTACAGCAATTTCCTCTGCAAATATTGTTACATCAATCAATAATGCCAGTGGCTCAACAACTGCCCCTACTATTTTAAAAAATGTGGGTGCAGGCGCAGTCAATGTGACCTCAAAAGATGCAGTGAATGGTGGTCAACTATATAACGTATCCAACAGCGTCAAAACCGTTCTTGGCGGCAACAGCAGCATTGCAGCGGATGGCAGCATCAGCACCAGCAACATTGGTGGCACAGGTGCCGACACCGTGGACGGAGCAATTGCAGCAGTCAAAAGCAGTGCGACCAAAGCCAAAACCACAGTCACGCAGGGTGACAACATTGTAGTCAATAGCACCACCAATGCCGATGGCAGCATCAACTATCAAGTTGCAACCGCCAAAGACCTGAGCGTGGACAGCATCACCGCAGGCAACAGTCTGTTGAACAATGCGGGCTTGAGCATCAACGATGGTACAGGCAACGTGACCCATGTGACGGCAACAGGCACACAGGTGAGCGATGGTACACATAGCAGTAACTATGGTGCGAATGGTTTCAGCATTGCGGGCGGCCCAAGCGTGACTTCG
>NZ_JBTKVD010000025.1:0-22069 GCF_054454555.1 Acinetobacter sp. ANC 4636
GCGGCATAAGTAGGAGTATTGGCGAGTAACAACATAAAAATGAATAGTTTTTTATTATTCATCATATAGATGCTGGAAAACATATTAACTTAGTTTTAAATATAAATTTTGCGGCATATTACCAAAATATTACAAACATTACACAAATAATTTAAATTGTGGATTTTTTTGGATAAAAAATACACAATATATGTAAATGTATTTTAACAAATTTTGTTTATTAAGTACTGTATTAACCCCGAATTAAAACGGACACTTCAAAATTAGGACTTAGTCATAACGCTAGAATCAAGAAGTGTCTTATGAAATGCATCGAAGTCATTACAACTGTTCAACATTATTCAGATCAATAAAATTTTCAGAGAAATTCTAATATACCTTTAGAAGAGCCCAGCCCAATTTTTCTGAAATGGAAAATTGAAAACACAAACTCTCGGTTACAAGAAGAGCTGCATCGTAGTAAAGATACCAATATGACATTTAAGACTTAATTTGTATTTTCGCTTAAATTGCAGTTAGAAAATCAATGTTCTGTTGTATTCGGGATTGAATCATGTGCAGGGTAGATTCTCGAATTTGATTCGGGTACAGGCGTTCTGCAATCTGGCTAAACTGCCGTGCAATTTCAGACATCTCCAAGATGATCTCGTCGATTTCTTGTACAGTTAGATTAGCTTCAGAAGTACCGAGTTTATGAATATCATTTTGGGAAATATTGAGTGCTTCTCCCATAATGTCCATTTGATGATAACCACCCGGGCCTTCACAGAAGGTTACATCATAAGCTGGGGCCAGCTTCCATTGACCATTTTTTGCCATAAGAAAGGAAAAGTTCTTGGTATGGTCATCCCGATTATTGAATAGCACATTAAACACAGCACGTTTGAATGCATGTGTTCTTTCCCGCACATCTTGAGTACACATCAATGTCGCACGGAGGAAATTGCGATAGTCTAGGCTACCTGGAATTTTATAATCTGCTCCAGTATATGCGGCCAAACTTTGCATTGGAATTCGCATACCATTTTGACGGTCGAATCGTTTAGATGCGAAAGCCGTTAAACCATTGGGCAAATTAAAAAAATGGGTATCTGGTGTCTCAATTTCACAAAGACGCAAACATGCTGCATAGACTGCTTCAATGGCACATACCTCTGGATGTTCTTGCTGGGCAGGAAATTTAATCAGCCAGGCTTCATGTTGATCAGAAGCTTGAGTTGAAAACTCCAAACTGACAGGATCTCGGTAAACCAGTGCTTTGGGTCTTGCACCCTGTGGAGAACCACCCATGACCAACAAATGCTGTAAAAACTCTCCACCTTCCCCTTTTAGCACTTCTTGAACTTCCTGTGCCAATTGCAACAGAGGAATATTCTCTGAAGCTTGCATATCTGCTACACAAGGTTCAAAGGATAAGGCTCCCATTGCATGTGTACTAATATAAGTCAGACGTTCCAAAGGACCGATTCGAGCTGGATTCATTCCAATTTTTCTAAAATATCGATCCATCAGCAACATGCCCCAACCATCTGGTAAAGCATCATAGACTGGACCAGGTAGCCCCATGTGGTGCGCAGGAAAGCCTTGTCTGAGTGGAAGACCGTTTAACGGTAATAGGTAAGAAGATAGCTCAATACCGCTACGTATCGCCTCTGAACTGTACTCAAAAGAAATGATTGGTCTACCTGTCGTGGCTGTTGAGCTAATTAAAGTTCCCCACAGCCAAGATTCACCCCAACCGTTGTAATAAACATTAAGTCTATTGAGCATTACCCTTTCCTCTTAATACGGTGGCGTTTACTTTGGCTTTCATAGCGTAAAATATCATTGACACTGTTAAGCTGTGGTTGGAACAATTCCTGAAGTTCGTGTAATCGACCTAAAACCATTGCAATACGGACTAAGTTTTCAACAGATACATTTCGACCCGCTTCTAGATTAGAAACGGTATTCACACCAACACCTGAACGTGCCGCAACCTCAGCTTGAGACATCTCAAGAAAGAGTCGCTGCTTACGCAAACGCTCACCTATAAGTGTCACGACTTCTTCGGGTTTTATGAAATTTAAATCCATTATATTAAGTCTTAATCTTTAATTATTAAATTAAACCACAAAATAATGGAATTATTATACAAGTATTTTTGATTAATTGAGGCTTTGTTACACAGAAAACCTAAAGGTAGATCTTCCATAACAATATTCTCATATTCCAGTTGTTTGATACGTTGCTGATTAGATCACTGTTGCACTTTGACGGGATGTTATTGATCTAAATATCGAGATACCAGACTCGAAGTATTTCGGATATACAACCATTTTTAGGAGAAAGTACTGTCTTTGCTACCCAAGTAGAGGGATTTTCTAGGATTCAAGAAGTAGGCGAACAGCTCTTTCTTTGATTTCAGAATTATATTTTGATTTTTTCATCGGAACATTCTCTCAGCATAAGTGACTCCGACAAACTCAGTACGGTTCGCTTTTAAAATTTTTACTATTTCGCAGCGAAACGTAGAAAAAATTAATCTAATGTTTTCAAAAATTCTTTAATTAGTTCTAGCTTAGCTTCATCTAGTTAGTTCATCGCCATTCGAATAGTCATGACTTTTTTACCTTTCAAACTTTCTGAGAACTTAAGAGACCCTACTTTTTACCCTGCTGGTTTAAGATACTATATTGCGGAGAATTTTGCAGTTGTGGCTCCTCTAGCATCGAAGGTTCAGAGAACACTTCAGGTGTCATCAATGCTGATGCTTCTGAAACAATTGGCTGATTCTGTAGGAAAACTGCCTGTGCATTTTGCTCAAATTGTTTAATAAACGCTGTATTTCTTTTTTGAGTATTGAGAAACTCAACATCTACATAATGTTGCCATTGTTGCTGCAACAACTCGAGTGCCTGATGTAATCCTACATATTCAATAGATTTATTCAATGCTGTTTTCAACAAACTCTCTCCTGAACCACTCAACAAATTTGGTTCACGTTGCAATGCTTCACGAATAAAATCAGGCAAATCAAATAAACTGACCAAACGATAATATTTATTTCTGGAAACATTAAATTTTTCCGTAATGAAATCTGAGTTTTCAATTGGATAGTTAAATAATTGACAATTTTTTGCAAGGCATTGGCAATTTCAAAATCAGATAAATCGGCACGATTAATATTATCAACCAGAGCTGTGATCGTTGCTTTTGGCACCGTTGCAAATAGAGATTTGAGTTTTATGATTTCCCTGTACGAAGGTACTTAGAGTACCGAAAACTCTATTCGCCAGATTCACTTCACCCTGAGGCTGACCATCATAAAATGATGAAGCGTGTCCTTTGCGTAGTGCACGTATGACTTCAATACCTTTAATTGTGGCATAAGCCGTCTTCATGGATTTGAAGCCTAACGTGGCCCTGATGATTCGCTTTAACTTGCCATGATCACATTCGATCACGTTGTTTTTGTATTTAATCTGCCTGTGCTTAAGGCTTGGTGGGCATTTTCCTTCCCGTTTTAACCGTGATAAAGCACTTCCGTATGTAGGTGCTTTATCCGTATTGATCATTTGTGGAATCTGCCACTTCTTTACATTCTTTAAAATTTTTCCAAGAAAACAATAGGCTGATTTGGTATTGCATCTAGAAGAAAGATAAAAATCAATTGTATAGCCACGTTGGTCGACTGCACGATACAGATAAGACCATCGTCCATTCACTTTCACATAAGTTTCATCAATATGCCATGAGCTCAGCTCTTTAGGATTACGCCAATATCAACATAAGCATTTTTCTATTTCAGGAGCATAACGTTGAACCCAACGATAAATCGTGGTGTGATCAACATTTACACCACGTTCAGCAAGCATTTGCTGAAGCTCTCGATAGCTCATGCCATATTTATAATACCATCGCCCGGCCCAAAGAATGATTTCGCCCTGAAAATGCCGACCATGAAAGGGTTTCATATGCTGAACTTTTCGTTAAAAGATAATTTAGGTTATCATCTATGGCTATTTGCAGCAGTGCCAATATTCTTTACTTCATAAGTAGTGTAGTAAGTTGCTACACATTTTAAATAATTTCTTTACCAAAAACCTCATTCAAACGAGTACGATTTTCCTGAACGAAATTAGGATCATTTTTGAGCTTATATTTCATCTCTTTTTTGAAATCACTCATGGATGCACCAGCCACAGCAAAATCCATTTGAAACATAATATCGTTCACAATGACGTTCGCTTGAGAATCGGTTAAGCAGCCTTCCGTCTTAAACCACTTGCGGAACTGTTTATAATTCGGATCATTGGCATAAATATACCAAGATCGGACTGTCAGATCGAATTTTGCGCCCAGTTCTTTAACAATGGCATTATCATCAAAATTGACATCCAGATAAATCTTGGTCTTTCCATTAGTTTGTGGAATACTGGTTTCAGTATGTCCATTCACAATTTTAAACCGCACACCGACAACAGGACGGCCTTTCTTGATGGTGTCATATTCTAGCTTCAGACTGGTTCTTTGATTAATTTCTTCAACAATTTTATCGAGCACATAACGTCTGAAATCGACCCAACGATCATATTTTTTCTCGCCAATGTCAGTTAATGCCTTGATATTTTCCAATGATAGTTCAACTTCATAACAGTCTTGACTGGCATACTTGAACTCATTTTTAATAAAGTAGGAATACAAACTCATACTGGTCACGGAGTCTAAAGCAAATAAATCCTTTAATTGGTAAGTGGTAAAGTTTCCGTTTGCGAGACGGGTAAAATAAGGCAGAACTTCGCTGGTAAAGCGAATCTGCAAGGCATTTTTTGCATCATCTTCCCAACGCAGCTCTCGAATAATCGGTACCACAGAATGAACTTTTTTTACTTTTCTTTTGCTGTCATCTAAAGGCTCTTCAATGACAAAATGGGCCACCCGAGAGGAAAGTTCTTTATAGATCCGATCAATCGCAACATTAATGGAATTCTTTTTATCTAAACCCAGCAATTCGCCTAAATCATCTTTATGCAAATAAATATAGGTTTGCTCGGTAATCTCACGATCTTGATTATTTTTCTCACCGTAATTCGCCACTGCCATCGCATAAAGTAGCGCTTTGTACTCATTGGATGACAGTTCAATCGGTCGAATCAGGCGGTTGCTGGTGCTGACCACGCCATTATGCCGAATATTCCCAATACAATACGGTAAATATTCTATTTCCTCTTTTTCATTCAGATTATTCATAAGTAGAAAATAAAAGTGCTTTTTTACATGTTATACACAAAAGTGGAATCTCATGCAAATTATCCACCATTTTAACTCAGACAAAACCTATTTCTGGCTATGAAGCAATCAAACACAAAGCTAATGGTGGAAACCTTGTCACTCTGTTTTGTTATTTAAAACACTTTTTAAAAATAAAGTGGAAAAAATATTAAAAATACACTTTTTAAGTGACAAAGCTTCCACTTTTAATATTTCCAGACATTTTCAAGTCATATAAAAAGAGAAAAAATACACTAAGCAACCCAATAAAGTGGAAGAATAAATAAAAAATACACCTTAAGAGTGACAAAGCTTCCACTTTTAGCCGGCTTAGAAGTAAAAAGTACAGTATTCTTGATGAAATTAGCAACAAGCAGCTTATCCACAGGATAAAAATATCAAAATGACGAGCCTTCCACCTTTAAAGTCAAATAATTTAACTTATCAACAGGATAGTAAATTGAATTTAAATGTTTTTTTTAATTTAATTTAAGTTTTTTTTTAAACCAGTGACAAGTCTTCCACCATGGTGACAAGTCTTCCACTTTTCAGTGACAAACCTTCCACCTTTTAGTGACAAGTCTTCCACTTTTCAGTGACAAACCTTCCACCTTTTAGTGACAAACCTTCCACTTTTTAGTGACAAACCTTCCACTTTTAAATCTATAAATATTTGATTTTTTTTAAAAAAAATTGTTCTAATTATAATTAGCTAATTAGTATTAATTAATACTAATTATAATTAGCTAGCTATATCTTATAAAAAATAATTTGTTTATATCTTAACTTCAAATTATAACTTCAAGCTAAGGTAAGAAGGTGTAGCAACTTGCTACAAAGTTCTTTATATTACAATAACTCAAGTGAGGTCTATTATGACAATTAAGTCAACTAAAATCATTGCTGTGGCAAATCATAAAGGTGGTTGTGGAAAGACAACCACTGTCGTTCATCTAGCATCAGAGCTAGCTGACTTGGGTAAAAAAGTATTGGTTATTGATTTAGATCCTCAAGCCAATGCAAGCTTACATATTGGGTCGAGACATCCTAGTGAAGTGGAAACTACATCTGCTGAATTACTGGTGGGTGATTTAAGTTTATTATCTGAAGCTTTAGAAGAAGAAACAAATTTCAAAAATGTTTCTTTAATTTATGGATCACTCACTTTAGGTAAAACTGAAGATCAACTCAAAGATGATGCACCAAGACCATCTGAAGAATTGTCTAATAAATTGGAGTTATTAAAAGGATTATATGACTTCATCCTGATTGATTGTCCTCCAAGCCTAAAACTTCTAACTAGTAATGCATTGGCTGCATCTACACATGTTATGGTACCGATTGAATCAGGTTCGCAATATGGCTTATATGGTGTAACTGACTTGATTAACCATTTAAGTAAAATAAGACGAGTGAATCCTGAGTTAAAGCTTTTAGGGGCTTTGTTAATTAAACATGATGAACGTCAAAATGTTTGTAAATTAATTAGAGATGAAGCTTTAAGTCAAGTTGGAGAATTGTTAGAAACGACTATTCCAATGAGTACTAAAGTGAATCAGGCAGCAATTTTACAACAGCCCTTATTTAGGGTAGATAAAAACTCTAAAGTTCGTAAAGCTTTTCAGGATTTAGCGAAAGAAATCATCAATCGTGTTGAATAAAAGTCTTCTGAGAATATTATGGTAAGTACAAAAGAATTGTTGGCACAACGTCTTCAGCAAAATACTCAAAAGCATCAACAAGCTCAACAAGAGCATGTAAACGATGTGAAAGAACTACGTCGTAATGTACAAATTACAGATATTCAACCTAGTCCAAATCAGCCAAGAAAAGTATTTAATCAACAAGATATAGAAGATTTGGCAGCATCAATTGAAGAAATTGGCTTACTACAACCAATTGCAGTCCGACGGGTACAGGACAAATATGAATTAATTGCTGGCGAACGACGCTTGAAAGCGCATCAAATTCTCAATAAAAATACAATTGAAGTGATTGTCATTGATGCATCTGATGAAGACGTTGCACTATTAACTTTAGCGGAAAACTTAAAACGGGAAGACTTAGCTGATTATGAAATTTATGTGGGTTTGAGTTCTCTAGATGAAAAATTAAAAAAGAACAAGCAAAAACTGGCAAAGTCCTTAGGCATGAACCGTGAGGACATGTATAAATATTTATCTTTCGAGAAACTTCCTAAAGAACTGCTTGATGATTTGGAAAAACAACCAGGATTGTTGGCACGTACTGCTGCAACTTCAGTAAAAAAGTTTTTATCCGATTATGAAGATAATTATAATAATGCTATAGATGCATTGTTAGAAGCATGGGCGAAATTGCTGAAAAAAGAAGTCGAACAAACAAAGCTGGCATTACTAGCTGAAAAAATTATGAAGTCGAAAGAAACTAAGGAGCCCATCAAAACTTCAATTGTTCATAAAATAGAATATGATGGAAAAGTTGCTGGTAATATTAAATTTGATCACAATACATTAAAAATTTCATTAAAAATTAGCCAATTTGATGATAAAAATTTACAAGAGCTGGAAAGCCTACTAAAAAAAATGCTGATGAACTAGCTCAAACTTGATCAGTAAGCATTTGGCCAATACACCCTTACGCAACTATCCTATAAGCCTTAATTAGGTTCCCACTTAAAAACAAGTGGGAACTTAGTCCATGAGCATGTATATATATTCTGCAGTACCTCCCGTTGCTAAAAAATGCACACGTACAGCAAAGAGTTCAAACTTAGCATTATGAATGCCTACAAATATCTTAATACTTTGAATTAGTCTCACTGAAGTATGTCTTAATGCCAACTTCGTCAGTCATTTGATCAGAATCTTCAGTCATCATGATGGTACCGTAAAGGATCCTGCTGACATTAAGCTGGCATTTATTGCTTTATGGGCTGCCATCACTCTCCTAGACATGAGACAGCCTCATTTTGAAGCTGCCTCATATCTAGGATACTGGGAACAGTCCATCTTTAGCCTGGATTGCTGTGATCGGGAAATCATGAGTTATGTTGCAACCACTAGTGGCATCAGTAGTGACATGGTGTGTGATGTGCTTGTACAGAGCATGGAAAAACGCTTTGGTGCAGTCAGTTATTTGCCTCAGCTGATTGAATGGCTGACAGATAATGGTAGTTGTTATATTGCGAAATCGACACGGCAATTTGCGCATGCACTTGGCTTTCGGATCTGTACCACACCGATTAGAAGTCCACAGAGCAACGGGATGGCGGAAGCATTTGTGAAGAAATTTAAACGGGATTACGTCTATTTGAATGATGTGCCTGATGCTGCAACCGTGCTTAACGCTTTGCCGCTATGGATAGAAGATTACAATTGCAATCATCCGCATAGTGGATTAAAAATGAAATCCCCTCGGGAATTTCTATCGCTAAAATTAGTGAGTTAACTGTCCTTTTTTACGGGGGCTAATACAAATATATCGTTTCTTTTCACAAGGAGTAGCTCAATGTTAGTGACAACTGAACAGAAAAGAAAATACATTCAAGCTACGCGTCTTAAAAACTATCAAGCTAGCCTTAAATTAGAAGGCCTGAAAAGCACGACAACTTCTGAAGATCTAACCAAAAACCAGATTTTGCAGAAGTATCAGGCTGTTACTCAAACTGTAGACTCTTGATACTTGCGTTATGGATAAATATGGTGAAGTAGGGGATAGCTTATATTGCTATCCTGAAACCAATATCTTACGCAATCGATTACAGATTCAGGATGAAGCCATTCTGCAGCAGGCGGAGCTAGAACTCAGTCAACTTGTAAGTATGCAAATTGAGTATGAAGAGCCCCCTATGATCTGAATTACCTTAAAAAAATTCATGCCACCTTATTTTCAGATCTGTATCTATGGGCAGGGGAGCTCAGACAAGTGGATATTGCGAAAGGGGATACACGTTTTTGTACCTTTAGCCGCATTGAAATTGAAGCCAATAAACTACTTATTCAACAGCAACAGCAACAGCAACAGTATTTTCAGCATCAGCCTTTAGAACAGTTGATTGAAAGCATTGCAGATCTGTATTGTGAACTGAATGTGATTCATCCTTTTCGGGAAGGTAATGGTCGAACCCAACGTATTTTCTTTGAGCACCTCTTGGCATATTGTGGCTATGGTGTGGATTGGTCACATATCCAGTCGCAACAGCAATGGGTACAAGCCAATATTGAAGGTTACTATGGGCAATTACAGAGTTTAATCAACATCTTTAAAGCCTGTATTGTGACTCCTGAATAAAATATAAAGATATGCGTTTCCATATCATGTTTACGATCAGTCATTCGCATAGATGAATAATGGATCTAGATTTTTAATCTTCGTGAAAAAAGCTTTTATACACTTGGCTTAACCACTCTACAAATACACGCACACGCGGCGATAATTGCCGATGCTGTGGATACAGTACTGAAACAGACATATCTAGGCTTTTCCAAGCTGGTAAAACCTCAACCAGCTGACCAGCCTGCAGTTGTTGCTGTACATGGTAGCGAGGAGCCTGGATCAGTCCCATATGGCGTAATGCACATAGAATATAATTCTCTGCATCATTGACCGATACCCAGCTGTTTAAGGCATATTCTTGTTTTTTTCCGTCAAGAATGAGTTCAATTGCAGAATGTTGCCCTCCTGTCACTGAGAAAAAACCAACAGCATAATGAGCTGTCAACTCTGAAGGATGCTGTGGGACACCATATTGGGCTAAGTAGTCTGGGCTGGCACAAATCACTTGGGGCATATTTGCCAGATGTCGTGCAATCAATGATGAATCTTGTAAATTCCCTGCACGAATTACACAATCAATTCCCTCACGAACTAAGTCTACCAAGCGGTCTCCACTGCTTATAATCAACTCTATCTCAGGATAACGTTGATGAAATTCATCAATATGCGGAAGAACAATTTGGGTGGCTTGTGCATTGGATAAATCAATACGTAACATTCCACGAGGTTGTTGGATCACATTTTTTAAAGAAGACTCGGCATCTTCTAGATCCGATAGTATCTGTATACAACGCTGATAGAAAGCTTGCCCATCAGCAGATGGCCGGACATGGCGTGTGGTTCTTTCCAGTAAACGGCTGTTTAAATCAGCTTCAAGTTGTTTAATGGCATTACTGGCAGTTGCCCGTGGAATGTTCAGTTGATCTGCAGCCTGAGTAAAACTGCCCAATTCAACAATTCGGGTAAACAATTTTAAAGTATCAAATTTATCCATAACAAAGTAATCGATGCCATTTTAATTATTAATCAATATCGAATAATCTTATCCAAATATGCATCTTTATTCCAAAAATACATATATTAAAATCCAATCATCGTGTTTTAGAGATAAGAAATTAAAATGATTTATCCGATAAAAACTGCACTGGTCACAGGTGCATCTCGTGGTATTGGTCAAGCCGTAGCAATGCGCCTAGCTCAAGATGGCTTTTATGTGGTTGTGAACTATGCTCATGATCTGCAAGCTGCCCATGACACGGTTGAGCTGATTCTGGCGCAAGGTGGGCAAGCCACTGCAATACAGGCAGATGTTGCCAATGAAGTCGAAGTTCAGCAATTATTTGAACAGGCAAAAGCCATTCATGGTCGTTTAGATGTAGTGGTGCATAGTGCTGGAATCATGCCAATGGCAAAAATTATTCCTTCCAGTTTACCTGCATTTGATCAGGTGATTCATACCAATCTACGTGGTGCTTTTTTGGTATTAGCCTATGCAGCGGAATCAGTTGAAAATGGCGGGCGTATTATTGCACTGTCGAGTAGTGTGATTGCAAAGTCTTTTCCTGCCTATGGAGCATATATCGCGTCAAAAGCAGGTGTTGAAGGGTTGGTACGCGTTTTGGCGAATGAATTAAGAGGTCGGAATATTACCGTGAATGCCGTTGCTCCTGGCCCTACAAGTACAGCATTATTTTATCAAGGCAAAACCCAAGCCCAGATCGAATCGATTACTCAGCTTTCACCACTTGAACGTCTAGGCCAGCCTGAAGATATTGCGAATGTGATTTCTACTCTTGCAGGAAAAGAGGGGAGTTGGATCAATGCTCAAGTTATTCGTGTCAATGGGGGCTTTGCTTAACAAGCTTTCCTCTTAACTTAAAAAGCAAAAAAAATAAGGAAGCCGAATATCGTTTATTCTTGGCAATCTGTTTAGATTCAATCATCGCTCAAATGATCAGGGCATCTTGTAAAAATTTATTTTAAGATGCCCTTTTTTATCCTTTCCTAGTTCACCACTTGAACACTCCTCTGTAAACCCTGCTGAATATCTTGAACAAAACCATCCCCTTGATCGGATTTAGATGGTATTTGTTCAGAAATAACAGCGTCATCTGAATAAAACTCATCTACAACCTGCATTCCATCGTCTCCCTCATTCCGATCAAACACCGCATTTGCATAACCTTGCCGTGCCACCTGATCGAGTGACTCTTGCTGAAAGCCGCAGGCTTGGGCTTCCTGTTGCAGTTGTTTGGCTGCAATGATGGCATGTTGCAAACTGATTCCCTCCCTTAAAGTCAGATCCACATAGTAGATCGGTGTGCCATAGCTTTGACTGGTGCTTTTACCTCTTAAGGTCAGTTGTAAGGGTAAACAGGACAGTAAACCATTGACCGCGGCATGGTAGTAATGCAGCCGTGCAGTTAGCGTGCGAATGCTGTTAAAGCCTGTGGTTCTAAGAACAAAGCTACCCAGCTCATCCTGTTCATCGAGGTTGACGTATAAACGGGCATAGGGCTTGCACTGCCCACCTTGAGCCAATGGGCACAAATCAGGTGATGGACAAGGATGTTGTTCAACCCCGTTGCCTGTTCGACGCTGACAGCTTTCACCATCACCAATACAGATTGGTCGTCCAGTCTGACGGTCAAACAAGGTATATTCGGCACGTAAATTGAGTTCAGGATCATCAAATAGCATCCTGACAGGAATGCTTCTGAGTTTCTGATTGGGCGATTTGGCTCGCAGTTGCTCATCAAGGGGATGTTTGACCCACCCCTCCTTGGTATGGATCTGACTGGTAATGGTAAATTGGTCGTCTTTTTCAGGCAGACGTTTACCGTTCTTCTCGACAACTTTACCGATACTGATACGACCCAGTACAGGTGGGGTAATGATGAGACCTTTAATCATGTGAATGTCCTCTATCCATTTCATAAGTGATGAGTTAAGTTACAAATAAAAAATCCCATGCACTGAGCATGGGATTTATGACCTTGGTTGCTTGCATGTGAAAGCAGTGGAGTGAAGCCAGTCCGTTCAATCGTTGTAAATCTGAAAGCGTCGACTGCCTTGCTTGATTTGTGGAAACTGCTGTAGATATTCAGGATGCTGTTTGAGTAAGGCTTTACTGTCCAGACTGATAGAGTCTTTGGATCGTTTCCATGTGACTGAGCCAGCTTGAAACACGGCACGTTCAGCTTCCTGCATCTTGGCTTGCAGTTGATGCTTGAGTAAGTCAAATTGCTCCTGATGCTGCTCAATCAGATTGCGCTGTTGAATTAACTGTTCAAACTGTTGATTGGCATCACTATCTTCAGACAGATCCGTAGTCGTTAAGGGTACATGCTCGGGATACAATAATTGCAAGGCTTTGGCGGCTGAAGCACTGGCATCGACTGACGGTGGAATATCCTGTTGCACACACTCCCAGAACTGACGCTCGGCTTGAATGATGTGCATAATCACCGATTCATTACGGCTGACTTTAAAGATTTTGGTTTCATGCCCACACAGCAACACACAGACATGCGCTGCCTGTTTACCTGTCACTGCTAGCTGATGTTGCACCTGACACAGCACATATAGCGGTACACCATCTCGCCATAGTTTTACCCCATGTTCACCTGCGGTTTTACATTCCAGAATTTGTACGTCAGGATTGCCCACCACGGCATAATCGAGGTTTGCCAACATAAAATGCTTATCGGGATCAGGGTGCTGTAACACCGCATTCACTCGTCTTACTTTATGCTGGGTATGCAGGCTGTAGTATTCAGCCACCAAGGGTTCGAGCTGTTTACCCCAATACAAGGGTGCATGCCCCTGATGATCATCTTCGATGTTTTGTTGGATGCGTCCCGTTTTAATCATCCATAGTTCCAGCATCGACATGTACGGATTGAGTCCACAGGCTGCGGCACAATCACTACTGCCAATACCTTGCCGACGCACTTCCAGCCATTCGGCTTGACTGAGTTTTCGAGTATCCAAAAAGCGTTTAGCGGTAAACAGTTTCGGACGAATGCTATTTAAGGTTGGCTGAGTCGATGTCGATGGGTTTGAAATTGAAAGGGCTGTATTCATGAGAAGTTCCTGTATGTGTTAATTTTTGGGCATAAAAAAGCCCCAACCGAGCACAATCGATTAGGGCTTTTTAAGGGTTAGAATTAATGAAAAATTTGGGGTGCTAAAGTTATGACAAGATATTGATTGAATTCAGAATGACTAAAAAAATCTGACTTAAGCAATAAGACGTAAAGCTTGCTCTAATCCCCGTTGTTTCAGGGCTGCTCCTGCACCAAACCAAGCTGAATCCAGACGGTGATCCTGACTCATGGCTCGACGTTCGTGATCGGCAAATTCCGTGATGCTACACAGTAAACCATAGGCACTGTCTTTGGCTGAGCTGAGTTCTGCTCCCCGTCCCTGCCCGTTAAACATCGTCATCACTTTAGACATGGCTCGTCCATTTGGTTCAGTTTTATTTTCAGTTTTGCCTGTTGGATTGTTTTGTACTTGGGTAGCCACATTGCGGTAGAACTGAATAATGCTGTCGTCCTGATCTGCAAGGCTTAGGCTAGTGTTGTTAAACACCGCATCGAA
Organism: Acinetobacter sp. ANC 4636; assembly: GCF_054454555.1. Classification (NCBI taxonomy): domain Bacteria; kingdom Pseudomonadati; phylum Pseudomonadota; class Gammaproteobacteria; order Moraxellales; family Moraxellaceae; genus Acinetobacter; species Acinetobacter sp. ANC 4636. Next base: position 14,116 of record NZ_JBTKVD010000025.1, read on the forward strand.
ATAGGCGGCTGCTTCAGTTTGGGTGACTTTACGCTGACTGAGCTGTTTCATTTCGTACATGTGTTCATCCCATGCCCGTACTGAAATGCCCAGTTGCTGTTTCACCTTCTCGGCATCGAACTTAGTGCTATGTGGAACTTTAACCACGCCTGCGCTGCTACTTTGTCCTTTCAGAGCAATCGCCAAAGTGTTGTTACACACCACACGAATCGAGGTGAATTGGGCAGTGGTAGCGAGTGTGCCATCACATGCTGTTGCCAGTAGAATATAGCCATTGCTGACATCCTTGCCTTTGAGCATAGAGGTTTGTCCAGTCTTGGCTAATGCCCAGAACTTCTTACCGCCTTTGAGTACCCCTGCAGTTTCCAGTTCAAAGCCAGCCTGTTCAGTTAGATCACGGTAGAACTCTAAAATTTCGAGGGGCTGAACTTCCTGATAACGCTGACTGACCACAGAAAGTGGTGCATGGCTATCAGAGCGATACAATACCCGTTGCTCTTCATACGGCAGAATGATGCTTTGCCCTCGTTCATTCTGTGCCATGTAGCTGACATTAGAGGATTCAATCCGCCAATCCATACCTGCCTGCTGTGCCCAGACTTCAATCGGTTGATTAGGTGTTAGGCTATTCCCTAGACCATGCCAAGGGGTTTCGCCAACATACGCCATATTTTCAATCAGATGTGCCATAAATCGTTTCCTTATAAACAAAAAAGCTGCTGAACCTCATCCCTGAATGGAATAAAGTTCAGCAGCTTTAGCTAAGACTGTTTGAATGAAGAATGTATCTATTGACTCAAGATAAACATTCTATTTGGTGATTCATGTTTATGTTATATAAGTGAAATTCCTTTCAATCAGCCCAACCGCTCCAGTCGTATTAATCGCACCCTGATCTTACTGTATAGACATCACGATCTTCTTCATTTTATCTTTTTCTCCCAATCCCCAATAACGCTGATAAGATAGCAAAACAGATGAGCATGAGAAAAAAACTTGGCCCTAACCAAATCAACAGAATGATGATGCCTATACACCAAAAAATTAAAGACATAGTCGACATCTCAAGCTTTTGAATTAATACTGAATATTAGAACCATCAAACAATGCTGAGGCGTGAATTGATAAACGGCCTGCCTCATCCTGAATAAGTACCGCTTTCTCTTTAACCTCCTGACCACTTTCTGATTCAAGGTCATAACTACAAGCAAATATTGGGCGTTTTTTTTCTTCTGGGAAAACGTAGCCTTCCTGACTACACTTTATATTTGATACTGATTTAACTTTAGGATTTAAGTTCGCGTATTGATTATACAAATCTTTTATCTCTTGTTCCTTGAATGAACCTTCACCGCATCCGATTAAGAATGCTGGGACAATAAGACATGCATAAAGTAGTTTATTAATTTTCATATTCATTTACTTCTTTCAACGAAAGCATAATATTGGATAAATTTTTTTCCATTCTTGAATTTTTGAATGGTATTTACTTGTCTTGACGATTGATGCACTGTTGGTAATATTTCTCTTTGAATTGTTTTTTAGTCGCATCAAAAGTGGATAACCCTCCTCGATCATATTCATATGCATCATCGATAATCGGTCTGAGTCGCTCTCTGAGCTCAGTATTGTTTCCTGCCAGTAAAAGGGTTGCATTGGCAATATTGCTTTGTTTAAGACGAGTATCCATCACAGTTTCAGCAACATCTGCTTCTTCCCGACAAGCTTTTTCTTGAGCTGAGCTGCAACCCATGAGTAAGGTTGTGGTCATGATGAAAAGTAATTTATTTTTTAACATAGTCTGTTCCTACTCTACGCATTTGCCTACGGTATACCCTCTGGCAAAATCCAGACGTCTTTGGTCTTCTTCACTGGTGATTGGGACGATAAAGAAAGGCTTACCAAATTGTTCGCGAATGCTGTCATAGGTACATGTACAGAATTTTTCACTACTTACTGCAGTTTTAATGGCAGCATTGGGATACATACATTGTTGGATATAGGCTTGACGGTCTTTGGTATCGGTAGATGAACAAGCGGATAAAACGGGTAAAAATAGTACAGCAAGTATGCTGAATGATTGAATTCTCATAAAGCTCCCCTCTGGTATTGTTCTGTATTGAAATCAAAATTTTAAAGACACGAAGACACATGCTCCCTTTTGCAGGAAGATATGCAGATATCAATAAAATGAGATGAATAAATCCCATCAACTGCTGGGTAAAAAGTCAGTTGTTTGAAATAAAATTCAGTACAGTAAGGGGGAAATTTGAATGACCATGACGGACTCCTTGTGTGCTAAAGAAGTTCTACCGAATCACTGTCAATTGATTATGGTGGCAGAACGAAGGCGGGTTGACAGACTGACACACAAGAATCAGCACGCACAAGGCGTCCCTCCCTCGCCCTACCGCAACGAAGGGGGACGAACGAGATCGCCACCAAAAAATTACTTTTTTGATGTGCTTGTGTGTAAACGGTCTGTCAAAACCGGCTGACAATGTAGGTCAGCAGGTTAAGGATAATGGTGAGGCTGATTGAAGTCAATTCTGGCTTTTATTGAGTGGATAAAAACCTTGCGATCGCTCAGCATAAAAAAGTGAAAATTGCTTTTTTTCATTCATAATGTATAAGTGAAGAATTTTTATTTGAATTAACGCCCTTTAATCCCTCTTCGAAAGCTATTTGCAAATAGTCCTGTGCCAAAGGTTCGCATAGTGCTAGAGCATTTCACTCTGAGATGCTGGTCGTGTTTATCATGATCTGTAAGATATTCGATCACTGGAAGTAAACGTTCCCAGTCACCTTGGTTGTTTCTAGAGACCATGCCAATCCCAATATCGCATCCTGCCATCTTCAACTGATTGATATATTTCTGCTGATGAGGATTAAAATAACAGCCATGCCCTAGAGAAATGTCCTTCCATTTTTCACCCACTTGCTGTGCATAATAAGATCCATTTTGCACTTTTGCGCCATCATAAATCAGGAGTAAATGAACATGATAGCCTCGACTTTGTCCTTGTTCTAAGGCCCAAGCATAACCATGCAGATGTTCAAAGCAAGTATCTTTATTGGATAAACGATTTCGAAGTATTTGAACATGTTCATAGAAATGTTCGATATTGATCTGGTTCTTTGATGTATTGAGGTAACCTAGATCTACTCTGACAATTAATAACTTTGCATAGTGATCAAATAGCTTACGAACATAAGCTGTTAAATTTCGCGTATTTTCCTGCTCTTGTAATAAGAATAGATCTAAACCTGTTTCAGCCTGTAATTGATGGTGAATTAAATTTTCTAATTCTTTTAATTGAACATCATCAAAATTAAGTACAAAGTTATAATCTACATAATTAGAAAAAAAGTTATGCCGAATTAAATCAATTTCTAATTTGATTAATACAAACATAGAATTATAGTCACTATAATAGTAATCTATATTATAGATTTCATTAAACTGATCAAGTAGCTCTTTAAATTTTGATTTTAAAGAAACATCAAAGCCATTACTGATAATAATCTTAATGAAATTCTCAATTTCAATTAAAACATCTGATTCAGAAATTTGATTGGATAGTAAAGTGTTTGATTGCATGGTTTTCCAGAAAAATATTATTCACCATGACATGAGTTACTTAGGTTTTTTTTAATTAAAATATTGATCTTAATAAATCTGATATAATATAATTAACCAAGTAATTTTTGATTATTTTTATATAAATAAATTTAATAAGAATTAAAATTCAACCAATGAATTTAAAGGGTTTTTTAAGATATTATTAAGCTAAAGTTAAGCTAATGAATTCGGATTATTTTTAATCACTACTTAATTTTCATGAAATATTTAATAACTAAATAAAGAAGTATAAATTTCTATAAAAATAACTACTAGAAATTTTTAAATTCTGTTAATTAATTTTTTATTTAATAAATATAATAACTTACAAGATATAGACCATTATCTACTACAAAACTCGGCAAATTCTGACTTATGTATCAGTCGCAATGCTGTGCATGATTTTGAATTATTCAAACGTAATTTAAACTAGATTCCTTTTAGGGCTTTTATCCTTTCAGGTAAGGCTATCAGGAAATTTATATTTTGTATTCAAATACCTTATTACCCTTCAAAACGAAAAGATGGTGTACTTAGATTCCGAACTGAAAATTTATAACCAAGAGATCAATAAAAGAAGAATAGGGATTGAGCATGTATTTGGCAGTTTGAAAACCTTCAAAATTCTAGCTGAATGCTACCGAAATGAAGGTGAAAGACTTGGTTTTAGGTTTAATTTTATTACTAGAATTTACAATATGTAAATTACATGATTTATGAAATGAAGTCTATTGCTAGTAATATATTGATTAAATTAATTTTTTTATTTTAAATTTGTAGAAATATATGGATTTTTTACTATGTAAATATTACGATAATATTATGCGTATATTATTAAAAATAAAATTAAATTTATGCTAAAATAATAGTAAAATTAAATGAAATTAAGGTCAAAAATGCATAGTTTAGATCATCCTCAACTTCTTGCTTTATGGTCTAAAGACTCTAGTAATTTATTAGAGAATTATTGTGATTTTGCTGATTTTAAAAGAAAATTAACAAATCGCCTCTGTAAGGAGAAAGATTCTGAAATTGAAGAATTTTTAAAAAATCACTCTATTAAGGAGTCTGATCTCTTGAGATTTTTAAATAAAAATGATCTTAGAGAAATGATTTTCTTTAAAAAATTTTGTGAGAAAGAATTAAGTCCTAGTAGTTTTGGTATCTCTTTGACAATTCCTAATTTTTTTGAAGATAATCTTTATATTCAATGTATCCAGTTGGCTAATAAACTTTATTCTAAGGGTAAAATTTCTTATAGATTAGAGTGTTTTAAAGAATTTCAATTAATATGGAGAAATATTTTATCAAATAATAGAGATATTTCTTGGATTAATAAGGAGGATTTAGAACAAGTTCAATGGGCATTTTCTTATATTAGGAAGAGTGAAAAAAGTTTATCTCAGCCATTAATGAATGATATTTGTGTAGTATCGCAAAACACCCAAATAATAGATAATTATCTTTATGTTATCACAGAAATAGATGCATTAAGCCTTGATGGTCAACCAGCCGAGAAAATTTTATTTTTAGATAAAATGCGTCGTGCATGGAGTCAAAAAAAATTTAGAAATGCGGGAAAAACGAAAAAAGCTTATCACCTACCACTTACTAAAGAAACTCATAAACAATTAGAGTTTTTATCGCAGATATTGAACAAACCTCAAGCTCAAGTACTCGAATCTATCATTAGAGATAAATATCAAGAGTATAGCGATGAAAAAACAGGTAAAAACTTGTATTAATTTTTGACGATAGCTTATATATCTGCACTTTAATAGATTTAATGTACTGAGCATAGTTCTCTTATGGATCATGCTGGGTTCTTCTCATGTATTCTGTTTCTTAGGTAAAAGTGTGACCCGTAAAATTATTCGAACCAGTTTTTTAGGTAAGTTATTTAGCCCCATCCGTCAGATGATAGTGACAACAGACTATGTAGAAGTTCAGTATAAGAATCAGGAAACACGTCAATTTTCCTATCAACAGAGTCAGAGGATTGCCCAGCGTCAACAAGGTTTTTGGGGATCCCGATTTTCATGGCATGTTGCAGGGCAACTTTTAGATTATTCCTTATTAAATCAGGAAGATTTAAACGATTGCTTTGAGCAAATTGTTCAGGCGAGTACAGTTGCTCTAAATCAGAATCTCGTTCAATCCCTGAAAAATTTTCAAACACTGGCCGTACAGCAATATTTACGTGAATCCAGTCTAGCGACTTTGCAGGACACACTTGTTCCATTACTGCAAAATTATGTGACGTCTCAGTCCATTTGGCAGAAACAGCTTCACCCAGAAATGCTGCAACAACTGGATCAGATGCTGAGCTATCTGCCTTTAGATCAAGGCAAGTCTGTTCTCCGTCAGCAATATGAACAGCAGCAGTTGCAGCAACGCCAAAGCTTCTTTGAACATATTGAGTCAAATCCACTCACTGAACAGCAACGTCTGGCAGTGATTCGCAATGATGATCGTAATCTGGTTTTGGCCGCTGCAGGAACAGGCAAGACATCAGTTATGGTGGCAAAGGCACTGGATTTGATTGATTCTGGCCTAGCCCGTCGCCATGAGATTTTAATTCTGGCCTATAACAATGCTGCAGCAAAAGAATTAAGAGAACGCTTGCAAAAGCGCAGTCAAAGTTGTGGTATTGCCCCGGAAGATTGTCCTGAAGTCATGACTTTCCATGCTCTAGGACGCAGTATTCTACAGCAAGAAAAAATCTCAACCCATTTATCAGTTTTTACAGAAGATCCGACCAAATTAGAAATCTGGATGACTGAATGGCTGAGCAACTATATCCAATCTGATCCAGATGGGCTCAGCCGCTTTATTGAATTAAGTTACCAGCCCGTCAATGCCTTCGATTTTAAAACGAAAGCGGAGTATGACCGCTATGTGCGTGATCATGAATATCGTACTTTGCAAGGTGAACGGGTACGAGGTTATCAGGAACTCCTGATTGCCAACTGGTTATTTCTGCATGGGATTACGTATCAGTATGAAGCGCCTTTATCACCAAACGACGGATTGAACTCGGATTCGACTATCGCCCAGACTTTTATTTAACGGATGCAAAGGTTTATCTGGAACACTTTGGTATTGACCGGCAAGGGAAAACTCGGGTTGATATTCCATCACAAGAATACAATGCCATTATTCGAAAGAAACGTGAGTTACATCAAAGCTGCGGCACCACTTTATTAGAAACCTATCACTATGATTAGACCGAGAATCGGCTAGAACAGCGCTTATCTCAATTGATGCAACAACATCAAATTCCAGTGACTCAGAAATCGGCTCAGGAAATTTTTGAGGTGCTGAATCAGGCCGGCATGATCAGCACCACTGCCAAGCGCTACGTCAAGAGTCTGGCTGCGATTCGGGTTGAACGTCTAGACCGAGCTGCTATTTTAAAACGCTTACAACAACAAGATATCGCCTTTGCCGGGCATTACGCTGATCTGCTGGATCAAATTCATCAAGCCTACTGCAAGAAACTGCAAGATGATTGCAGTATTGATTTTGATGACATGATTCTGCAGGCAACTGACCAGATTCAACCTGATGCTTTTCACCCTCCATGGACTCATATTTTGGTAGATGAGTTCCAGGACATTTCCATGGCCCGGATGCAACTGTTGCAGGCATTAATCCGACAAGGTCCATCACCTATTCTGACCGTGGTTGGAGATGACTGGCAGTCGATTTATCGCTTTTCAGGTGGGAAACTGGAACTGACTACACGCTTTGCAGATCTGATTGGTTCCCATTCCTTGACCAAACTGGAAAAGACCTATCGTTACAACAACAGTATTGCCTTAACTGCAGGGCGTTTTGTGATGCAAAACCCGGAGCAGTATCAAAAAAATGTCGTGACGGCAGCTCAGGTTGAACAATCAGCCGTGTATTTACTGGATAGCCATACAACTGATAATCAGACATTAGAAGATCAGGTGGTTCAACTGATCAGCAAGATCAGACAGGAAAATGCCATGGCATCGATTGCCGTCCTGGCACGATATCGCTATTTGTTGGATAACGTCAAAGGGCGAGTACGGTCAACATACGCCAATATTGCTTACTGGACTTTCCATGGTTCCAAAGGTTTGGAAGCCGATTACTGTATCTTGATTGGATTTTTTCAGGGGAAAACCGGTTTTCCCAATCAGAACAAAGAAGATGCTGTGGTGGATGCATTGCTTCCTGCTTTGGATAATGATCGATGTAAATTCTTTGAGTTTCGTGCAGCCCATGATGTTGATGTACATCATAGACCAGACATTTTTATTGGTGAGAATACAGACACTTTAAATGGTTTCTAACAAATAC
>NZ_JBTKVD010000026.1:0-21256 GCF_054454555.1 Acinetobacter sp. ANC 4636
TGATAAGTATTCACTAAGGCTGAGCTGAAGATCTGGCATTAAAGGCATCAACAAAAAAGTGTATAGGCATATTATAAAAGCCTACCTGTGAAGGCAAACTTTAATCTGGATTAAGTATTTTATAAATATGTTTTCTACCTCGTCCTAACGCCATGCAGTGGAACGAGGTAGAACACAGTGTATTAGCCACAAATTAAAACGATACGCAGCGAGTTGTAATACTGGCATGATTTTATTTAATGAGATTTTCTAAATCTTTTAATGCAGCAGCAGCTGTTGCAACTGGAGAAGATGCACCTCCAGTAATGTAAAACTCACCCATTTCCTCAGTTAGAACTCTCATAGCCTTATTTTTTCCAGTGACTAACGAAAAAGGGTGAGTCTTTTCAAATAATTCGAGTTTGACCCCAATACTGAAATTATCTTCAGCTCCATTAATGTATCCTATGAGGCGAGGCACTAAGCTCTCTGAACGCCAGCGTTCTATATCCAAGTGCGTTATATGCTCAATTCCTTGCTTTGAAAGGCGATTAAAATCTATTTCTTCTTTAAAAAATGTTTTTGCAATAATAGTAATTTTTGCAGCGGTATCCCAGCCTTGGGTATCAAAGCTACTGTCTGGTTCTGCAATACCTAATGCTTTAGCTTTCTGTAGTGCTTCATCAAAACTTAAATTGTTTTGCATCATTTCATCAAGAATTAGATTGGTTGTTCCTGTTAAAATGCCTTGTATTTCTAGTATCTTACAGCCTAGCAAATTAGAATTAATAAAATCGACAGTAGGTAAGGCCGCAGCAGTTGCACCACTATATAAAATCTTGACTTGATTTTGGCATGCTAATTCTAATAGGTTTTCCAATTCTAAAACTAAAGAACCCTTTGAGACACATATAACATTTATCTTCTTGTTGAGCGCTTCAGTAACATATTTTAAAGAACTTCCACCAGTTATATAATCACTAGGTCCTACATCAATTATTACGTTAGCATCGATCTGCTGTATGAAATTTGTGTTAGTTAAACCAGCGATATAATTATTTGTATTGAAAATTTCATCTAAACTTAGACCATTTTCGTTATTTATTAAACCAGAGTTAGATTTACAAACTCCTGTAATTTGGAGAATTAAGTCATATTTTTTAGCATAATAAGCAGCACGATTATTTAGCAGTTGCGCAATATTTCGACCTACAGAACCAAAGCCAACTATGGCAATTTTAAATTTTTTCATTCCAATTTCTTTTCTAAAATTATTCTTTTTGATTCTAATTTAGAATTAAGTTTATGGATAATATAAATATTTGATTCCGATAATAACTCATATTAATTATCTAAAATGATAGTGCAACCAAAAATCAGTCTGGTTGAGTGTATAGAAGTTAAAACATCTGACCCCCTGTAAGGTTCGACCATTCTTGCCATATATATGATCATTAGACCTTAAAGTTTGGTGATCATGATGACACCTGCAGTTTATGGGGAGAGTGTATGGCATTTAAATCAAATGAGAATAAACGAGCACTGATAGGCCTAAAGCTATGTGCCGCGAGAAAACTGTCCAAAATGACACAAACAGATGTCATGCTTAAAGTCTTTAATGTTAAAAATCCAAACCAAAAGAACCGTATAAGTGAAATTGAAAGCGGCAAGGTTGCCCCTGACTCGGAACTTCTCCAAGAGCTTTGCTTACTTTATGGTGTATCTGCAGACTGGATCTTGGGCTTTACTGTTGAACCTGAGATCGATTTAACAGCCAGTCGGGTTGGATTGCTATATAACGGCATGGCACATGCATTATCGCCGTTGGTAGAACGCATCATTGAGCAGGTCAGTGGCTCATTTGCAGAAGCTGGCTCTCAGTATCTTGCCAGCCTGCCAAACTCTGGTGTCCTAGCACTTATCCAAAATTCCAAAAAGATTATTAATGAAATTAACGACGGTCACGTTACGAAAGAGAGCTTGGCCACATTAATGGAAACAGTTCGAGAGTGTGATGTCTTATTGTCTCGAAACAATGTGAAATTCTTCAGCCATCTTGATGATCTATGTGAACGTGACGAATCAAATGTCAATGAAATGATCATCAAATCACAAGAGGTACCTGTCGCCAAGCGACTAGATCGCCGTGCCAAAATGCAATTAGATATCTTTGAGGTTGCTCCAAATGGCTGTCGTTAAGACCTATCCCGACAAAGTTTGGAACTTACTGCGAGAGGTGTGGGAAAGCACACCTAAAATCGCCTGGCAGAAACTCACCGAGATCGTTTCAAAGGAGCTTGATTGTGACGTTCCGCATTTTACCAATGTGAGGAAGCGGTCCATCTCTGAAAGTTGGAAAAAGAAACCTGAGCAGTATGTCCAGAAAACCAATGGTGAGCTGAATAAGGTAATTCGGGAAGGTGGAGGAACCCTGCAAGGTGCCGCTAAAATTAGCGCTAAAAAGCCCGCTAAATCACAAAAAATTAGCGGTGGTTTTAGCGATGAAAAACGAGAAGAATCAAACGCTAATAAAAATACAGAAGTCGAAGTTATCACTAAAAAAAATCGAAATACATACCTGCCACAAAAAGTTGATCGCAGTAAATTATCTGCAGCAATTATGATCCGTAAAATTCGCCATCAAAGCTTTGATTTAAGTGAAATGTTAGATGAAGCTGTAAATGAATCAAAGGCAATCAAAGCTGACTACGATGAGTTGTTACAGCAAGAGGGTGAGCTTGATATCAATGCCGCAGATAAGCTACGTGGACGTATGTCCTTCAATTCCCAATTTACCCGTGATTTACAGCAACAGACAGCTATTCACGGCGAAATAGCCAAGATTACAGCGGTTTTCTGGGGACTAGAGATAGAAGATCTCAAAGACAAGTCGGAGCAGGATGCTAAACGCACGGCGGTTGCCAATGCTGCAACGGATAAATTGGCTGAAGCAAAACGCCTTATGAAAGAGCAGCAACGTGAAGCATTCATGCGCCAGTTGGAATATGTCGAGATGTCCAAGGATATTGAAGAAAATGGGCAGTAGATTGTGTGTGTTTCTTTATGGTGATTGACGGGCTTATTATTCTCTGATTACTTATACATAAGCTAATTTGACATGTAGATTATGTTATATCCCGTATATGTTCATAAAGATCAGGATAGTGCATATGGTTTAACTTTTCCTGATTTTAACGGTTGTTTCAGTGCTGCTGATGAAATACAAGATATTCAACGTATGGCACAAGAAGCGGTCGAAGTTCACTTTGAAGGTAAGGAGATTCCTTTACCAAAACCATTTAGCCCAGAACAATGGTTAGATGATGATCGTTTCCAAGGTGGTTTTTGGTTAATGGTCGACCTAGAAATCAGCTCACATTAAGTGGGCTTTTTCATGTCTAACAATACCTTGGTACTCTTACACGATATAGTGTTGAATAGACTTCCAGATTATCTAAACCGATTAAGCCTAGATCACTTGGTCGTTGATCCAACGAAGTCAATAGCTTGTAAACTGTATCCCCATCAAAACTATCTGGCTGATCATCTGCTAATGTAAGGCTGACAGAATTTCGCCCAATACTGTTGGCCGCGTTATAAGCATCACTTGCCAGGATTGCGGCAATCATGTTGTTGCCATAGACCAATTCAAATGACTTGAAGATCTCTTTTGCACCAGCAACATTCCAGAGTGATGAATAGTCATCTTCGCTGTTGTTCAAATTACCTTGAATTTTATAAATCTCATCATCTGTAACCTTATCAATCCAGGTCATACGACAGATAATCTGACTACCTTTAGCGGGTTTTGATGCTTTACCAAAAAACTGGATCTTAAGCTGTACATCTGAGCCTAAATAGCTGTAGAGATCATAATTAATACCAAGTGATGCATTGGATGTATCTGCTAAAGATAACGCACCAGTGGCATTAAGATTTACTGCGATTGCTGTCATATCAGTCTCCCAATTGAATTGGGATCTGTACAACAACGAATGTGTGTTTGCGGATCATTGCATACCACTCAAACTTGTTTGATGTGGCTATTGTTGCAAGGCTGAAATTGGGCCGTTTTGGCATGTACCAAAAAATAAGGTCCACCTAAAGTGAACCTTATTTAATACAGTCAATTTTCATCCAGTTGTAGCTAAAGTTAATGCTGAAATCCCTTTAAGTATATTAATCTGAGCGATATTGCTTTGCAGCTGCTGATAAGCCAGATCGCCAATCAAGGTAAATTCGGCTGAGCCCTGAGGTTTAATGGTTAAACTTGTTAAAGGCTCTGAAATACTGACCACGGCGCTATTTTTAAGTGCCAGATTATGTTCGGTATCACTATCACCCAAAATATCGGTAAAAGGATTGGTACCATTAATCACAATTGGCATCTTAGAACTCCAATTTACGTCCGAAATGCTTTAACTGGGTGAGATTACTTTTCACCTGCGCCATTTTTTTCGCATCAGAAACAATAATTTCAACGGTATCACCCGCAGCAATTTGAGTACAAGTCAACGGCTCTGTCACTCGTTTATCGCTGTTATTGGTGACTTTTAGACTGTAAGTAACAGCTGTAACTATTGTAGTCGTTGCAACGGTTTCCTTAGACGGAGCGGCTATTGCGCTGGTATTCGCCTGCACTATTTCTGTTGGAGTTTCCGCTTCATCTGTATCAGTTTTCTTACGGCCACGTTTTTTCTTGATTTCTGTTGTCGTAGTATCTACTTCGGTTGCTGAAGCATCTACTTGAACTGTTTCACCAATGGTTTCATTCACAGTTCCCGTATCAGCAACAGGCTCATTAGTATTGCTTGATGTGGATGACGGATCTTCATTTTGGCCAAAGCAATAAATTTGAATACTTCACGGATTAGATCAGCTGTAGTATTCATTGCTGCTGTCAAATTACCTGTCGCACCACGACTAGCATCAAAAGTAAAGACACGCTTGTTATCATCGCTGTCCATATACTTGGCACAATCTTTACCATCTTTGAGCAAGCGGACATTCTGCTCAAGGAAGTATTTTCCCTGCATAGCAGCTAATGCTGCACCTACAAAGCCTAGCCCAAGTTCATTGGCCAACTGGTTTGTGGTGTTATAAGACACGTTGATTTGGTTGACAAATGGTACAGATTGGATCAAGTCATAATCTGGTTCAAGAGTCACACCAACCGGTTGGATAATGTGCTTTTTATTGCCGTCTTTAGCATCAAAGTCAGCAACCACATGCACTTCAATGTTTGCTGTATCAGGCAGTTCTTTATCGAATGTTGCAGTAATGGTGCGATTGGTCACATCTACCGAAACGCTTAGTAAGGTGTAGTCTGTACCTGCAATGCTTGTTACAGGTTTTTTTAATACAGCGGCAACCGTACCTTTTTGTACAGATAAGCTTTGCTCACCGCGAGTATGAGCAACTTCACGTCCATTGACACGCAAAGATACATTACCAGACAAGAACGGTAAAAGTGCACCGTTGGCATTTGGAGTTTTTTTACTGAAATCGCTATAAGTACTACGTGTGGTCACTGCATACACGTTCTTATTAGCTGCATCCTGAGCCAAGGCAAATGAAAAACGACCTTCAGCGTATGGTAGTGCTGCCTTTTCCCCATCGAGATATTCACCTTCAGCCATTGCACCAAAAGCCGAATCTGTTGTGTAACGTACTGCAACCACTGGTACACGTACACTATTGGTCGGGTTTGGTAACATAGTGACAATTGGTAAAGCATTGGCAATCACGTTCGCAATAGTCACCACAGTCATTGCAGGAACGACAGCTGCTTGTTCATAGCCGCTATTTGAGATGCTATCGAAACTAGCGACCTGCTCAAGAAATTCAGATGAGTATTTTTGATTAGCAACAGATTGACCTGCACACAGTGCTGAGGCAATTAGTTCATTGCTTGGCAGATCACCACCATTACGGGCTTGATAAACACCAATCCCCAAACGTACAGCATCATCAATTTTATGATGGTATTCTGGGTCAATGCTGTCAAAGATTGCGGCCAATGGTGCTGGCAATGTTTTTGGATCGACAGCAACGCTATCAAATTCAGCCATTTCTCCATTTTGGAGGTAGTAGTTTGCACACTCTGATGCAGCTTGAATCTGCCCATCAAATAGTTTTTGCATTTCTTGGTTTAATGCACCCATCTTTTTACCTATGTAACGAAGGAATTTCGATGGGGAAAGCATTACATGGAGGAAGTTAGGCGTTTATGGCAAGTACCAAAAATGAAAAGCTGCCCGAAGGCAGCAATCTTATCTATTCTAAAAAAGTTTCTGCTGAAACATTAAATCGCTCACATAGCGCCTTAATCTGACGAAGATTAAACTGGCGTTTCCCATTCAGAATTTCTGAGATAACTGATTGAGTTGCAACCTCTGGTAGATCTGATTGTCCTAAACCATGCTGTTGCATCAAAAAAGCGAGTGCGGCTCGACCATCACCTTTAGGCATTGGTAGATGCTCATTTTCATATTCTGAAACGATATCACCCAATTGATGTACTAGCCCCATGAGTGGATGAGTTTCATCATCGCCCACGATATCTAGTAACTCATCCAATGCTTCGACCAGCGTATTGAAATCATCTTCATTTTCAGGTTTGGTGAGCAATGGTGCAATATAGTGCCAGTGGTCAACCGCCTGTTTGATCATTGCATTCATGTTAGCTCTCCTTCCAATGACCTTTGTCATATTCTGTGTGAGATAGAACATGACGGATATAGACTCTTTTTGCTTGATACATCACGACAGCAATCAGTCGTATTTTGTTTCCGCCAATGTCAAATACATGGAACTTTCCAACTTTATCAACGGCTGGGAAATAGCGTTTCATTTCAGCAAAGTCTTTAGGATCATTTGCTTTAATGAGGCGGTACCAGCCATCTAATGCCGTTTCAGCCTGTGGCCATTTTTGGCTTGCTTCAAGAATTCGAGCATGGGTGATAACGTGCATATTAATTATCGCATTTTGCTATATTGAGAGTATATCAAAATTATCGCATTTTGCAATAAAAAGCTGCCCGAAGGTAGCAATCACTTATAAGTTTAGAAGGCTAGAACCGATCTCTTGGAATATGTCTCACTTGAGATAGATCCCACGGATAGTTTTCAATTTGTTTACGCAATGGAGCCCTTCTTTCATCGTCAATAAACATCCAAGCGATAAATCAGAGTCCCGTGAAGTGCAGTCTCTGATTGAGCATGCACGTTCATTGGGTTTAAACATTGTTTCTGCTTTGATTATGGCTGTGACCAATGGTGAACTTGATGGTGAACTGCCATCAGATTACCTGGATAGTCTACTTGTAGAAGCAACCGATGAAGATGAAGGCGATAACGATGATTTATTTAATCTGATCATTGGTGCTGTTCAAGATGCATTTGAATCCTTAGGGGTTGATGAAACTACCATTGGCCAGATGTTCGCTGATGATGTGGAATCTGCTGATGCTGCGATTGAAGCAGCATGTGAATACGAGCACGATCAAACTGCCAAAAAGCAGTGTTAGCCTGCTTTACGACCATATTTCTTCACATCTCGTTGCAACAATTACTGCATTAGATAGCACAAAAGAGAATCTGCCAGCTTTAAGTGATGGCACTGTAAAAGGCTTGTTTGTTGATGGTGATCAGAACATCGAGAGCCAGTGGCAAACGCCGTTTGAAAACTCCAATCCAGAACAAAAGTTACCAACACTGATGGCTGGCATTCAATCAGGTGAATTAAGTAATACGCTTGGAGCAGTTGCTGAAGCAGTAGGGCTCGATAGTGTTACTCAGAAATTACAAGATGGTTTGAGTGGATTAAGAGGTAAAACCAACTTAACTAAAATTAATACTCGTCAGGTCTTTCTATCTACAGCATCAATCCGTCTTAACCTCACGTTGGCTTTTATTGCCATTAAAGACCCTAAAGTGGAAGTCGAAAATCAGATTTCATTACTTCAGCAATGGGCATTACCACAATCCTTGGCAAGTGAAGGAATTATCAGCGGATCTGTACAAAGTAAAAGTATTGATTTATTCCCCAGTACCATCCCTCCATTTGTATCCCTGACCTTGCATGGCAAAACCTATAAGCCTCTGATTATTGAAAGTGTACAGGCGCCGCTCAATGTGCCGATCGATAGCAATGGCAATCGACTTTCTGCCCAAGTACAGATCAATCTGATGAGTCTTACTGCCTGGGACAAACAAGACATTATTAACTTATATGGTGGCTCTAAATGATGCACTTTGATCCTATTCAAATCGGTAGCATATGCTATCAACTTAAAGAGCTGACTTTTCATAACTCCCTTAAAGTTGCAGCAATTGACAAGCAGCTCAATGAAAAACGCCTAAGTGAGTTTTTACGTCATGTTTTGGTCTATGGTCCAGACCCATTAAAAATGACCGTGCAGGAGCGATATGCACTTTTAGTCACGTATCTTGAAAAGCAAACCAAGACTTTGCTTGAGATTGATATGAATATGCAGCCATATTTGCCGCAATATGAAGTGCAATGGCTGACCTCAGTTCGTCTTAATAATCTCACTGTTCGCCAATTAACAGGAATTGAGGCTGAATATCTTGAGTCAAAATGTAAAAGTGTTGCGGAATGGATCTCATGTGCCATGGCGCTACAAATGCAATATGACCAACATGATGTGCTTTCTGAAGCGATGGACCTTGATAATTTTGAGCCACAGTTTCTAGCACGGTTAGAGTATTTCAAGCAGCTGGGGCAGATTGAGTTTAACCAGTATTATGAGCTGTATTCAGAATGTAATAGCCAGTTGCAGAGTATTTTGAATATGGCCATCAATGATGATGGTTTTGTGGTTCGGGGAGGTACAGATGATGCGCCAATGCGATTTTGCCCCTCTGCCGTCTTTATCGGACTCGTCAAAGACGTGGACGAATTGCATTATGGAGAAGATCTACACGCTGAGTAAGGATACTGGTATTGCAATGAACCATGTTCTGGATCTTCCACTAAGTTTTGACCCTGACTTTTATGGATCTGATGCCTACAGAGCTGTAAAGGCTGAACGTAAAGCTGAAAATGAAAAGCAGCAAGTCTTTTATAAAATCATGAATGAAGTGATTAAAGGCATTAACAGAATCATTCGTTAAGGCCTGATTTTGGAACCTTAGAAAACCCTCAAAAAACCAGCACTCATAATGAAGCCATTCAGTAATGGTTAGTAGTTATGAGTGTATGTGAATTTCTTATCCAATTTGCTAAGTCAACTTATGAAACCTTGACAGTTAATAGCATGGTCATTTGCGCCATGACTTTATCAGTGGTGACATCTGCAATTAAGTCAATAAAACAAAAAGGCAAACTGGACTGGGTTGAAGCTTTGCTGTGTGGCTGCTTGACTCTAGCAGTATCCAGCACTTTGGAATACCTCAAACTACCCCGAGAAATCTCAATTTTTCTAGGAGGATTCATTGGCTTCAAAGGCAGCCTCTGGGTTGATGCATTTATTAATCGAAAAACAGACAGTGAGGAATAATTTGATGGGTATGTTAGAAACAAGTATTTTTCGTTTTAAATCGGTGCAATACGGTACGGCAGCTGTAGGTCTAATTGGTGTCATCTCACCCTTTCTACAAACAATCGTAGATGCAGGGACATTGCAAGAGCCATATCTAACTTTAGTAAAAGGTTTATTAGTCCTATGTGCAGTCATTATAGGAAAAAAGCAGTATCAGCCTGAGTTACATCAAAATAATGTTTTAAGTTTTGCCGAGTTAAAAGAAGATGCAATTAGCTTTGATGAAGCATTTGAACGGTTGATTGGCCATGAAGGCGGTTACTCTATAGACAAGAATGATCCTGGTAACTGGACGGGTGGCCAAGTTAATAAAGGTACATTAAAAGGCACAAAGTATGGGCTAGCTGCAAATACTTATCCGAACTTGGATATCAAAAACCTAACACTTGTTCAGGCGAAAGAAATCTACCGCACGGACTGGTGGGATAAGCTTGGTGCAGATGGTATTCACTCTGCGGTTGTATTCCAGTTATGGGATTTTGCTATCAATGCAGGAAAGGAACGTGCAATCAAAGAATTACAGCAAGCGATTGGGCTAGTTGGCTCTCAAGTCGATGGTAAGCTAGGACCAGCAACCAAAGCCAAGGTTAATGAGTTTGATATCAATGATGTCATTCTGACCTTAATGGCAGAGCGTTTGAAATTCTATACAGAGTTGCCAACTTTTTCTCGCTATGGTAAAGGTTGGGTAGGACGGTGTGCTGAAAACCTTAAATATGCGGCTAAGGATAACTGATTAACTTTAATTAAATAAAAGCTCTCAGAGGGAGAGCTTTTATTTATAAAACTAATTATATAAAGAGATTAAAAATTACTTCTTAATGACTGTTGGGCTGGTCAACTTACTCATTTCTTCAAATGATTGTCCTGTAAACTTCTTAATGAGTCCAGTAATCGAAGAAATATCAGATCTAACCAGATTACTGTTTATAGAGAAAATTGTATCGTAGAAGTTCATTTCAAATTTTACTTTGGAAACTGTGCTTTTTCCAATAGTAGCTTGCCAAGATGATTGATTAATCTGAAGATAAAACATTCGAATTTTTCCTGTTATTACCTTTTCAGGAACCCCTTGTAATGTTATAGGTTCAAGATAATTCACAAAAATGATATGGTCGAGAGTTTGATCCTTACTGTCTAACCCAACTTTCAGATTAGCCAATGAATCTTTAACTTCTGTAAGGATTGCATCTAGCTTTGTTAATGCTGCTTCAGGAAAAGCAAAACTTGAGAATAAAGTAGTCAAAAATTCAAGATGCAGATCAGCTGTTAGAACTTCTTTACTATAGTGCTGTGATGTGGTTTCACCTGGTAATGCATAAGCCCCCAGTTGGCGAGTGAACGTGTCATTTAGATTCACAGCCTGAGCCTGGATGAATGCTGTTGCTTCAGCTGGTTTGGTAATGTCATATGCGGCAGGGTGTGCATCATATACCTTTTTCATTGCAACAACGTTTGCTAAGGAGCTTAAAGTAAGCATATCGTTATAAATACCCAAAGCATCCTGTGTAGGCTTTCCACCAGAAGTACCAGGACCTTGTGTATCGACTACAGCTAATGAGGTAGATCCTGGAGCTTCTTTTGATGCCTGCACCATAGAGAACAAGTCATCTGAAGTGTCTTCAGAAACAGCAAGTGCCATCGGGTGGAAATTATGCAGGTGAGAGTTTCGATAACTACTCACCATCTCATTAAGTAGTACAACAGGTTGCATGAGATTTGAGTTGAGCTGTGCTGGTTGTTGAACTTTAGCATAGCAAAGATTAAGAGCAGGCGGTGGTGGAGTAGGATTTTCATCTACCCAACTATTATAAGCATCTAAAATTGCAGCTCGCTCATCTGATGCCACAACGGTTTTAGAATAGTCCCAGATTGGTTCTTGAGTTTGTGGGCGTCGAATATATACTTGAAACGTTTTCATGATTTATTTTACCTTTTCTATTCATTTTGTTTTTTAAAATGACTTGATTATTTGTTAATAGGTTCTGGAATATTTATTAAATTAATTCTATTTAAATAAAATATTTTATATTATCACCAGTCTGTAATATTCATCTGATTCGCAGCATTATGAATAGCATTATAATGTGCTTGAGTCATTGCTGATATAAGGTTTGGTTGCCCTACATCTAAATTTCTAAACTCATCTCGAGCCTCCTGTAATAATTGCTTTCCATCACTGTCAGGTGAGCCACCATTTGTATTATGTTTCACGTGAGATTTAGAAGCAGTTGCACTCCCTGCATTCACTAGAATTGTTCGTGCTTGATTGTAGTCATGATCACTAATAGTCATGTTTTTTCCTTTTTAAGATGGATTTAAGAGAATGATATCTAGTTATAAAAATTTAGGTTTTTGATTTATAACTGCATATTTTTATATATCAAGAGTTGACCTTATGGATAGCACTTTTACATAAATAGATATTAGTATTAAATTAATACTTTAATATTCATGTGAATTATTTATATAAATTTACATATAATTTTTTACATTATATTTGTAAATTTTATTTTAATTAATAATAGATAATTTTAACTACTATTTTTTAAAATAGTTTTTTTATATAATTAAAATGTAATTTTCATATTTTAAATTAATTTAATTTAAAATAATAAATTTGAACTAGTTGGCATTTTAAAACCTATTTAATGTCTATTTTTTGTAACTTGTATAAATTTTATTATTTTGTGATTTAGTTTTAATAAAATTTAAAATTAATATATTGGTTAACTTATTTTAAACTGATTAATTATTTCTGAGTGTATTGCTAGGTTTTATGTTTATTATTTATAGCCATAGATGTAGATGCTTGGCTTCTATAGGGCCTATATATTGTTAGAAATTGGAAGTAGTCAGTCTTAGACATTTCTATTTGATATATTTCAATAATTGACTTTTGCTGTTGCCGATGCAAAGCTACTTGGAGCACATAAAAAGTAAAATTATTCAGAAGCCTATAAGCTCATATCTTGACCATGTACTTACCTGTATAATTCGGCTAGAAATGGTAGTTGCTGTGGTAAGCGTAGTGCTTATTTGAGAGCAGTGGATACAAAACCATTTGTTATAAAGAAGATGTAACAAAACAAATGATTCAAGATTATAAAAATGGGAATAAAAAATGAGTAAGACTCTAAAGCTTTCAACTTTTACACAAGACGTTATTACCATCATGGTCATTTCGGCTGTAATTATTATTGGGGTGCTGCACTTTCAAGCCACACATAAAGATGTTGTTGCAGGTTACATAGAAGGAACTGACGGTTACTCTGGCTATATGTTTGCTAAGTACAACCAGTTGGCGTTAAAAGATCAATGTGAATATGCCAAGGACCCAGCATTTGCCGAATTTAAAACCAGTAACGAATTTATGCAGGGGTGTCATAAGTATTTTGAACGTGTTATGAATAATTGATTATTCCGTAACTTTACTGTAATTTTTATCTGTACGTTGTAGTCCTTGTAAGCCATCATTTTGATGGCTTTTTTATTTAGAGAAAAATTTATAATTATCTATGTATTAAAGGCTTTAATATATGGTTCTTAGTTGAAAACCACACCAGTCTACAAAAAATTAAAAAAAATATTTTTTCATGATTTGTAGACTGATTTGTAG
This sequence comes from Acinetobacter sp. ANC 4636, assembly GCF_054454555.1. Classification (NCBI taxonomy): domain Bacteria; kingdom Pseudomonadati; phylum Pseudomonadota; class Gammaproteobacteria; order Moraxellales; family Moraxellaceae; genus Acinetobacter; species Acinetobacter sp. ANC 4636. The sequence continues at coordinate 13,165 of NZ_JBTKVD010000026.1, forward strand.
ACTGTTGAAATACAATTGAGGGTAATTGAATGCAAGTTGATACAACCTTTAAAAATATTAAGCTATTGAAAATACTACGGAATACAACTAAATGCTAAGTATTCCAATCAGAAGCAAACTAGGTGCTTTTTATTTTTTCTACTATGCGATTGTTGGCACGTTTATGCCATATTGGAATTTGTATCTTCAAGATCAGGGCTTTAGTTTTCAGCAAATTGGCTGGCTATCCTCTATAGCAATTTTAACCCGTTTTTTTGCGCCGTTCATTTGGGGCTGGATTGCAGATAAATCTGGTAAACGGATGCTTTTAGTTCGGATTGCCACTTGGATTGAGACATGTATCTGGTTTTTAATTTTTATTGTTCCGAATAATTTTCAGTCAATCGCAGCCTTAATGCTTATTTTTAGCTTTTTCCAAAATGCGATTTTAGCGCAATTTGAAGGTGTAACATTATTTTGGTTAGGTGATGAAAAGGCAAAATTGTATGGGAGAGTTAGAAAATGGGGATCTGTTGGATTTATTGTTGCCGTATTTTTGATTGGTGAACTGCTTGATCTCATTTCTATTCGCTGGCTTCCGATTATCCTGTTAAGCATTGCATTTCTTGCATTTATTTGGGCATTTACTATTCAGGAACCAAGTAATGCACCTAAAGCACAAAAAAAATTACAACCTATCTGGGAAAATATTCGCCATCCTACAGTTTTGGCATTTTTTTCCATCGAATTTATTCTGCTGTTTTCATTTGCGCCATTTTATAGTTTTTATAGCAATTATTTGCATGAACAGCACTACAGCACCGCTCAAATCGGAGCATTATGGGCAACAGGTGTTATCGCTGAGATTGTGATGTTTGCTTATGCACAGCGCATCTTTCTACAGCGATTTTCTTGGCAAAAACTGGTGATCCTCTGTTTAATTCTTACCTCAATCCGTTGGTATGTCGTGGGTGTTGGGTCTGCCTATTTTACAGTGCAGCTAGTGGCACAAACGATTCATGCTTTTAGTTTTGGTTTATTTCATCTCATTGCGATGAAGGTTATTTTTCAGAATTTTAGTGCCGAGCAACAAGGTCGTGGACAGGCATTGTATAGCACCATGTGGGGTATTGGTGTTGCTGTCGGCAGCATTTTAGCTGGGCATTACTGGAAGCTATTATCAGGGCAGCATATTTTTGTGTATGCAGCGATGTTGGTATTGCTGGCTTTACCATTGACATACTGGTTGCCACGGCATAGTCAACATGACGATGCTCTGGCAACAAAAGGTTAAATAAACAAGTTATTAATACAAATTCTTCAAGTAGATATGCTAAGTTATTCTTATCACTTAGAGGTATAGAACAACTTATGAAGCAATTATTCATCTCCAGTGTTTTTTGTATATGCTCAACATTTGCAATGGCGGCACCTCAGTCTGCTCAGTCAGTAGCAAACCCTCAAAATGACAATTCAATTAATATTGTTGTACGAACACAAATTGTAGGTCTATGGGGAATGGAAATTCCAAATAACAAAAAATGTGTGGAATATTATAACTTTAAAAGCAACAATCAAGTCATTATTAAAAGCGCTGCTGAATGGTCAACAGGAATTTATGAATATCAGCCATCGCCTGAAAACTCCAAAATTGGTGCTTTAGCTTTGCAGGTAAAATATGATAACAATCAAAAAGATTGCTTAGGGCATCAGCAAGATCAGGCAGGAGAGGTGTCACAGTATTTTGTGCAGTGGCGCAATGCCAATACCATCCAGTTTTGTACATCAGAAAAACAGGATAAATGCGTCGTCACTTTACGCCGTGTTCTACCTTAGTTTATGAAAATAAAGTATTTTCATAGAAAAATTTATTTATTTTATAAAAATACTTGTTTAATAAAATAAACAGGCGTATTTTAATAATTAATAGTTTATTCGTGATGACTTTGATGTTACAGCAACCTATCTCTATGACTTATTATGCGTATTTCTGGCACTTTAGATAGTCGCCCGAATACGTTTGGGCACGGAAAAGATAGGTTGCCCATCAAAAAATTTTATACCTGATTGGCAACACCAATCAGGTTTTTTTATATCTTAAATTTGGAGAATAATGATGATGTTTACAACTTATTTGGTGGCTTATTTTCAACCTCGATTCTGGCTTTATGTTGCAGATAACCAAACAGCAAAACATACACCCTTATTGATGGATTAAACGCCAAGGAAATTTTATGAACAGCATTTTGAAAACTCCGCAACAACTGAAACAGCAACAACCACTCACACAAGAACTTGCTGTACAGGTACAACAACAGCGACAAACCATTGAAAGAATTTTAAAAGGGCAGGACAAGCGATTATTGGTCATTACAGGGCCTTGTTCTATTCATGACCCTCAGGCAGTACTTGAGTACGCAGAAAAACTCAAACAATTACAAACTCAGGTCGATAAACAGATTTATTTTGTGATGCGTGCTTATATTGAAAAACCACGGACTACAGTGGGTTGGAAAGGTTTTTTGTATGATCCACATTTAAATGATCAAGCCGACCTAAATGAAGGTTTACAGCAGTCTCGTGCATTGTACTTACAAATTTTACAATTGGGCTTGCCACTGGCAAGTGAAATTTTAAATCCAATGGTGACAGGTTATTTTGATGATCTTTTGGCATGGGGTGCGATTGGCGCACGTACATCAGAATCACAAATTCACCGTGAAATTGCCAGCAGCTTGCCATATCCTGTAGGCTTTAAGAATGGTACAGATGGTTCCGTACAAATTGCGACAGATGCAATTTTGTCATCACAGCATTCTCATCAGTTTTTTGCAATGGGACAAACTGGCGCGCCAGTACTACTCGCAAGCTCAGGAAACCCTTTACCGCATATTATTTTACGTGGTTCAAATACTTCTACCAATTATAATGCAGCATCAATTCAGGCAATCCAAAAAACCTTGAAACAGCCGACAGCAATGATTGTGGATTGTAGTCATGGCAACAGTGGTAAAGATCCGCTACGCCAACCTGAGATTTTACAGCAGGTTGTACAAGAACGAGATTTAACTCAAGTTCGTGGCGTGATGTTAGAAAGTCACTTGGTAGATGGACAACAAAAAATCTCTGCATGTATGACATATGGTCAATCTGTCACGGATGGCTGCTTAGGATGGGATAAAACTGAAGCAATACTGCTTGAAATCGCAGAGCAGCTTAACCATAAAAATCTCAACAAAATTGTCGCTTAATTGAACAAAAAACAGAAGATAAGGGGAATAATTATCTTCTGTTAACCCTTTAATTTAACAAGACATTTTTTGATCAAGGTCTCGCCTATTTTACGCAAGTGGTTAATATTTAATCATATTTTTGTTTAGATTAAATATCGTACAGTTTTATTTTTCGTGGCATAGCACTATACATCACAAGTTTTTTGTTCAGAATTTTCCTAAATGATTTCAATATTTTAAAAAATAAAAATATAAGTATTTGTTTTATATTTATTTATAAATATTTTTCATTGGAATCATTGGAATCATTGGAATCATTGGAATCATTGGAATCATTGGAATCATTGGAATCATTGGAATCATTGGAATCATTGGAATCATTGGAATCATTGGAATCATTGGAATCATTGGAATCATGGATCATGGATCATGGATCATGGATCATGGATCATGGATCATGGATCATGGATCATCAAATGATGATGTATGGTTGATAAAAATATCAATAAATAATGGCGTCATTTAAAAGCATTTAATACATAGAAATATAGATTCCTAGGTAGTTTTTAACACAAGCCTTTATTTCGTATAATGTATATTATGTTAAATAAGATATCGAAGATTGCGACCTATCCAAAGTTAATTCAGCTAATGCTGTCGTAACTTCACTAAAGATATTCAGGATCAGTTTAATCATCTCCAATGAAGCATGTTAAGGAATTCATCATGAGGAAATCTGCGCTATCTCATTCTTGCTATGTGATGATCCACCTGATCAATAGTAGTTTTAGTTTGTCGATCTCGTCATAATTGTCATCATTGAGTTCACATACCAATCAACATAAAATGACCTAAACGACACGTTGCTAGTTACTCAGTTCTTTTGATTGAATTGGTATTCTTCTAAAATATTGTGTGCTACGACCTTCAGAATTTAGCTAGCTATAGCAACTTTAAAATCACAGTTGCGCCTATTTCTATGGCTGCCGTATGTGCCAATTTACGCTTAAAATTATTAAATTTAAGTCAAAAATGTAGGTCGGAAAACCTGTTATTCCAGCATAATTGATTCAAAATAAAATACACAGCGGTAAACAGTTTTTACCGCTGTGCTAGTTAGATGTGTGAGTGTAACTTGTATAATAACCAATTGTTTCTATTTGAAGAATCGTGAAAACCACCCTTTTCCTTTTTTCTTTTCTTGTGATTTTAAATAATGCAGCATATTTTCGCGTACAGAATTCACATAATCTTGATCATCATGCTGAATATGATTAATCAACCATTTTGAAAGTAATCGATGTAAATCATTTTCGATAGATTCTCCCCTTTCAAATCTATGACGATATTCATTCAACCGTTTAACAAATAACTCATGTATACCTTTATGAGATGGCAGATATTGATAGAAGACCTGTTGAAGGAGGTTTTCTTCAAAGCTAAAATGGGATTGGGTATAATCAATCAAATCATCTAAAATTTCTTTGATTTTATCTCGTTGGCCGTTGATTAGAATTTGTTCTAAAGCGTTGATATAATCCAATATTTGTCGATGTTGATGATCAATTACATCTATTCCTATGTTATAACTTTCGCTCCATTCCATCGCTGTTCTCTTGTAAATTGTTATGCTGAAATGTTTCTAGGTATGATTTTTTAGGCAAATAAATTTACCTAAATAAATCCCATAAAAAAAATATGGAATTAGATATTACAAACAGTTTTTATTGAAATCAATAGTCCAAATCAATATTTTTTCGAAGAACGAAGGTAAATTTCTGCATCTATGTAAAATTGTGATTTTTAGATGGTGAACGAATAATCTAGATTATTTCATATCTTAAAATGCAGCAGTCATAACATTAAAAAACGAATTAAAATCAGCATTAAACATGAGAACTAATTCTTTTTTATACTTGAATTTAGATATTTTTTTAAAGCCACCTAAAACCAAAATTATTTAAGTGGCTTTTTAACTGCTGTGTAAAAGATTATTGACCTTTTAATTCAGCTGAAACGATACCAAAACCTGCAATCCACTCACTAATAGCTTCATAACAGTGTAGTTTCATCTCATAGTCGCCTAAGGCCGAAAATGCGGAAAATGCTGCCATCCAAGAACGGACTTCTTGACCACCGCGTCCACCTTCCTGACGTATCTCGGTTTCAGTCATGGCAGCAAGTGAGGCAAAATCAGCATTTTTAAATTTTTCTAATAGTGCAATATCCCACTCTGGGTTAAGTGGAACAGCAACTGATTGGTCACCCGCAGCTAATCGCTGCCCTACGGAAATAATTTTAGACTGACGTGCAGAACGTGATTCTGGTGAAGGATTGCGGCCACAAATCAAAAACTCTTCTACATCTAATGGCACTGAACCCATTTGCGGTGTTGGTGGATCGTGCGAAAGCCCACCTGTTCCCAAAATCAATACACGTTCATTTTCAAGATTCAGCGATTGGATAAATTTCCCGACAGCATGCCCAAGTGCGATTGCTCGTTTGGTTGTTGGCATTGGAGTTGCTGCCCCATTAATAAAAATAGGAATCGTCGGATAACAATCAAGCTGACCATCACATAAAAAATGCAAAGGTTGAGTTACCCCATGATCTGCTTGCATACGATACGAATAAGCAACATCAACACCTTCATCAAGCACACTACGAATCAGGTTTAATGCCACTTCTTCAGGCACATCTATTTTTCCAGGGCCATAATTCCAGTCACCCGCAGCGTTCGCTCGAATTCCCACACAAAAACTTGGCATCAGGTCATAAAAAAACCCATTAAAATGGTCTGAACCAAAGGCAATAATCAAAGTCGGATTATATCGTTTGACGTCTTCAGCCAACTGAGCAAAAGTTTCTCGTACTTTTTGTTCTTGTGAATGGTTTTGTGGTGAAGCAAATTCCATTAAAGGACTGTGTGAAGCACAGATGAGTTTGACAGGCATATTTTATTCCTTTAAGAAGATAATCTACAAAAATTACCTTCGATCATCCTGTATGAATCGCATTAAATATAAATCAGCGCTGAATCTGAACCAGTTCATACTTGACGGTACAGATTCAGACTCAACGATCCAGTCAAAATAAATTATTTAACGCCATGAGCAGCTAAATAGTTTTTAATCACGACATTAAACTCATCGGATTTTTCAACTTGTGACCAGTGACCACATTGACTGAAAATATGCGCATCAGCATTAGGTACAGTATTTAAAATATCCCAAGTGCGTGAAACAGGAATGACGACATCTTGTACACCATGAACTAATAGTACAGGAACCGTAATGTCTTTCATTTTTTCAAAATCAAGTGGAAATTCAAAACGATCTCGATCTCGAGCAGTCACAACATCGAGCAAGCGATCAAATGCATAATCATTCTTTGCCGCCTCAAATCGCACTTTGACCAATTCATCAGTAATTAAGTCTTTATTGACTACAAACATCGACAAGGTTTTTTTAATACCTTCCTCTGTTAAAACTGGGTTTGCATGCGCTTTTAATGCTGCTGTTTGTTTAGCACCACCAGTTCCCATAGAGACAATACCGAGTACACGTTCTGGGTAATCTAATGCCATTTGAAAAGCTAGCCAGCCACCCAAAGAGTTACCGACTAACCATGTTTTTTCAATTCCTAACGCATCTAATGTACGAACAGCGTGGTCAACCCATGCACGAATACCATATTGAGTATTTGGGGCAACAATCGTTTGACCATAACCAATGGTATCAATGGCGATACAACGTGCTTGCTCACCAATTTGAGGTAAATTTAGCCACCAATTTGCTGCTGCAGATACGCCTGTACCTGAACCATGCAAAAATAGAACTGGTGTTCCCTCGCCCACTTCGTGGTAATGCGTTAACTCGCCTTCAGCCGTTTGAATCCATTTATCTTCTAAACCAAAAAATGAATCCGTTTTGTATTCTGGAATTTGTACCGTGCTCATGACTATTTCTCTTTACTCATAAATCGGAAGAATTTTTTCAATTCTTCCCTAATTCAATCAAAATTTTCTAAAAAGTACTCCTTCGAGATGCTTTTTAGATCATCAGTTTTAAACTGAAGCTGCGGTTGTTTTCGCTTTAGACATGGTTAATGCCAGATCTTCAATCATATCTTCCTGACCACCAACTGTGCCACGACGCCCTAACTCAAGCAGGATTTCACGTGCAGAAACACCATATTTGGCTTCAGCACGTTTAGCGAATAGCAAGAATGATGAATACACACCTGCATAACCCAAAGTTGCTGCATCACGGTCTGCACGAATCGGGTGAGTCATCATTGGAATAATAATGTCTTCAGCAATATCCTGAACCTTGAACAGATCAACACCTGTTTCCAGTTCCATACGGTTGGCCACTGCAACAAACAGTTCCAGCGGTGTATTGCCCGCACCTGCACCTAAACCCGCAGAGGCCAAGTCCACGCGCACTGCACCTGCATTTACTGCAGTAATTGAGTTGGCCACACCCATACCTAAGTTATGGTGACCATGGAAACCAATTTCCACGTCTGCTGACAGGTTGGCACGCAAGATACCCACACGATCTGTTACATCTTGTGGTAACAAATAACCTGCTGAGTCAGTGACATAGATACAGTTAGCACCATAAGACACCATTTTCTGTGCTTCTTCGAGCAATTTCTCTGGAGTCGCCATGTGCGCCATCATCAGGAAGCCCACAGTATCCATCCCCAGTTTACGTGCAGCCGTAATATGCTGTTCTGAGACATCGGCTTCGGTTGAATGGGTTGCAACGCGAATGGTAGCGACGCCAACATCATGTGCCATTTTCAGATGGTCAACCGTGCCAATACCCGGTAGTAACAGTGCAGAGACTTTGGCCTGTTTCAGATGTGGAATT
>NZ_JBTKVD010000027.1:0-12900 GCF_054454555.1 Acinetobacter sp. ANC 4636
GAATTAAGTTAAAACAATATAAATCAATAACTTAATAAATTTAAAGAAATCCAAAAACATCAAAAAAGCCGACTTTGAAACATGTCGGCTTTTTTATGCTCAATTCTGGAATCTTTCGCCAATAAAATTGGCTAAAAAAAAACTCTATTTAGCTTGAGTAATACAGTTTTGTGATACATTATTGTATATACAAATTTGAATGTTTTTTATGGAACAGTATTTTGAATGGGATGAGGCGAAGAATCGAAAGAATCAGAAAAAGCATGACATCTCTTTTGAAACTGCAAGCCTTGTATTTGAAGATCCTCTGCGGATCTCGATCCAAGACAGACATACCAATGGCGAAGAACGTTGGCAAACGATTGGCATGGTCAAAGGCGTACTAATGCTGTTAGTTGCTCACACCATTTTTGATGAAGATGACTGTGAAATAGTACGGATCATTAGCGCAAGACAGGTAACAAAAGCGGAGCGAGATAAATATGAGCATGGTTAGATACTCACGCAAAGAACTGAATGAAAAATTCGGTGACAAGCAAGATGCTGAAATTAAACGCTTGCTTGCCAAAGGAACTGTGCCTGATGATCAGCTAGATCTTTCAGATATTCCTGAAATTACTGACTGGAGTAATGCTGCACGTCAGAATCAATTCTATCGTCCAGTGAAGCAGCAAACCTCTATTCGCTTAGATGCTGATGTACTTGCATGGTTCAAAGCACAAGGTAAGGGCTATCAAACACGTATGAATGAGATTTTGCGGGATGCTATGCTAAAAGAATTAAAAAATCATCAATAAAAATGGGAGCTTAGGCTCCCATTTTTAACTTAATATAAGAAATTTATATTAAAAATATTTACTTAATAGTAATTAACGAGAAATCACTTCCAAATAATTTCTAATATTTTCTGATTTACAAGCACTACGTTCTATGTCTTCAACAAACGTCTCTTGGTTATCTCGCATCACATTAACGGCTCTTTCCGCTAAACTTTCATTATCAATATTTTTAATAATATTGGCACAAGTTTCCATAGCAGCATATCTATTCATATATACAGCAGATTTAATTGCCAAATCTAAAGCCTTAACTTTATTCTCTAAGTTAACGTCTTTTGAGTTAATCAATATATGCATTATTTTAGCTATTGTTTCAGCAAATGCCCAAGCATAGTGTTGTGACTCTACAAATTTCTCATAAAGATTGAGGAAGTCTCCTAAAGTATTTTGCAGGTTTGGATCAGATAGAACTTTAAAGAAAGTAGGGCTAGATATTTCTTCAATAACTTTGAATAGGTCATCATCATCTAGATGAAGCATTTGATCTACAAACTGTTTAATCTGGCTAGGTTCGTATCTCCCTTCTGATTTCAATAAATTTTTAATAAATTCTAAGTGTGCCTGAGCCTCTGCCAATGCTCCTCTTCTTTTTAATATTACATCAAAGCTGAGCTCTATAGCTTGTTTCATTTCAGCTAAATTACTAAAACGTCTATCTTTTGTAGGAGCACATGCTTTATCTAATACATATTGTAATGAACTATGTATAGTTTCATGTTGTCTAAAGTAAGTAGGGTCAATATTGGTTAATAATGCATAGATACTTTTTCCTAACATAAAGATATCAGCTTGAGCATCTGCATATTTAAAACCATTATCTTGGAATTCTGGAGGAAGAAATCCATGAGTACCCCAAGAATCAGAACTCACAGTAAATCTAGAAATTGAATTTGGCTCTAAACCTAATCCAAAATCAGATACAACAATATGATCCCCATTAATTAAGAAGTTTTGAGGTTTGATATCCCGATGATAAATACTCTCACTATGCAATTCGCTAATACAATCGATCATCTGATTTATAATCTTTTCTTGCTTAATATGATCTTTAGCTAATACTGTATGAAGCTTGCATAAGTCCCCTTGCTCATAGAAGGGCATAACAAAATATGGAGGAGAATGTTCAAAATTATAATGTAATATTTGAACTACTTTTTCATTACCTTGAAATTTACTGACTAAACGGACTTCTCTTTTAAAGCGCGATAAATATTCTTCACTAGTCTCTCTACAATATTTTAAAGCAAGAGTTCCTTGGTATTCCCCTGTCAGATCTTTAACCAATAAGACTAACCCCATGCCTCCATTGTCACTACATAGACGAACTACTTCAAACCTTTGATCAAATACTTGCATGTAGAATTCCAAAATTTACTTAAATATTGATTTTATTTGTTTTTCCAATAAAAAATATACTGCTAAAGTATTTTAATAGTAGAAACAGAGTGAATCTAAAATTAACAGAATACACATTATACTAGAGACCTTGTCCTTGAACTTTCTGAACATTTATTTAACATAAATCTCTTATACAAAATGAAAAAAGCCCCGACATCCTATCGGGGCTTTTTTCGTATTTGCGTCTTAGGGTTAACTCCTGTCATCCCTCACGTCCTGATGCTCGAACTTATTATTTTTGTTTGATGTTCTGGAACTTCCTGTTCCTGATGACTTCATCATAGCAAATCCAGTATTGCTGCCTACTGGCAAATTTCCTGAATCCTTGTCAGTAAATGCTTACACCAAAAAACAGTTGATCAGAAATTATAAATAATTAACTCATTACCGTTATGCTCTTCATGCGCTACCTTGCTATTCACAGACCAACGTATTTTTTTCTGGGCCATCTGGTAGCCTTGAAATAGCTCTCTTACTTCTGGGATATCATTCAAGCTTAAAATGAATTTTCCCCGAATCTGGTCTAATTGGGCTTTTAAATCATAAAAATCTTGTTTCGACCAAATTCCCTTGCCATACATGTTTTCACAGTCCCAGTATGGTGGATCTAGATAAAATAGCGTTTCAGGCCCATCCATTCTTTTTAGCATATACGTGTAACTGTTGTTTTCAATCACCACATTTTGCAAACGCTCATGAATTGAAACCAGATGAGTTCTCAATTCATCACCGAGTTTGAGTCGGCTTTTTCGATCACGGGAATAAGAAAACGAACCATCCAGCTGGCATCCAAATGCAGCACGGAGCAAATAATAGAATTTTGCTGCACGTTGAATATCAGTTAAGCCCCTATCATTTTTGCGCATTTCGTTAAATGTCGTGCGTGAAAACAACTGCAATTCAAACTCTGCCAAGAAGGCATCAAAGTGAAATTTTAAAATACGGTACAAGTTGATCAGGTCATCATTGATATCATTGATCACTTCCACTGGGGATTCTGTCTTTTTAAACAGAACCCAGCCTGCCCCACCAAACACTTCAACATAGGTTTTGTGCTCAGGCATCATCTCAATGATGGTACGTGCCAATTGTGATTTACCGCCTAACCAGCCGCTAAAGCTATGCCCTTTAGGGTTATATTTTACGAGTTCATTGGTTTGTGTCATGGATCTTACCCGATACAGAAAGTTGCTCTAGGCAATCAGGTAAGGCACTCTGGGTGCTCATATAAGAATTGATGTTTTTACAACGTGGGCATTTAATTTCTAATTCATTAAAACCATTCACTTTTGCCAGCAACTTGGAACAGTTTCGGCACTTAATACACAGCAAGTTCAAGAATAAAAAAACTCTTCAAAGTCAGAAAACATGCTCGATATTCTATAAGCTTTGATGAATCTCGACACCCATTCAGAGTTCTTAGCGGAGTATTAAGACTATAACTCTTGTTAAGCCAACTTTGCTACTCGATACACAGTTGCCACCCCTACCCCAACCGCTTTGGCAATTTCCTCACGGGTCATTGTCTCCACTTGCAATAACTGCTTGATTCGCTCATGTTTGGCTGTGTTGGCTTTCTTACCCGAAGGTTTATAACCTGAACGCAATAAGCCCTGTTTAATGCGTTCCCGACGTTTATCATTGTCCAGTCGTGCCATCGTTGCTAGTAGATCAATCAGCATGGCATTTACCACATGTAAAATCTCGTTGGTCATACCATCCTGAATCATACCGTGTGTAGTTGGGAGATCCGCCACAATCAACTTTAAGCCCTTTGCCTTGATTTGCTGCTTTAGTGTATCAAAATCGTCTTGAGAGAGCCGTGACAAGCGATCAACACTCTCAACCAGCAGAATGTCCCCCTGCTCTGACTCATTCAGCAATTTGCTCAATTCAGGGCGATTGAGCTTTGTCCCAGAGAAGTTTTCGATGTAAGCAATAAAATGATCCGCATAATTTTGGCTAAACAGGATCAAGTCATCCAAGGCTCTTTCTGCATCCTGATCTTTGGTGGATGCTCTTACATAAATTCTAACGGTCATAAGCAATCATTTAGACTTAAAGTTTAAAGTAAAATAATAAAATTCATAAATCGCATGATTTACGCTTTAAATGATAGTTTATTGATAGCATAAAAGCAAAAACGATCATTTTCTTTTTTATGTATAGATTTTTGATAGATTTAAAACTCTTTTATTTGGGTATAAAGACACAATTCCCCACCTAAAATTTTGCTGTTTAATTTAAGCCAAAAATTATTCATAAAGAAAGATAGTTAATTCAGTTTCTTAAGTTTTTCCCATAAAAGGTATAAAGTAAAATGGTATATCTTTTTCTAGTTTATTAAATTAGATGAACAAATTGAATTTCTATTGTTATAAAGACACAATATCCCACCTAAGTCTTTTGAAGTTAAAGATAGAATTTGATTTAGTGCAAAAAAACATCAAAAATTTGATATTTAAAAATAGAAAAGAGGTTTTTAATTATTTTTAATTATTTTTAATGTTTTTAGAAAAGCTGAAAGCCTTGCTATATAAGCATTTCAGAGGATATAAAGACACAATACCCCACCGATAAAGACACAATACCCCACCGATAAAGACACAATACCCCACCGATAAAGACACAATACCCCACCTTTAAGACACATTGATTTATGTTGTGCTATTAATCGCATTGTGATTTAATGTGTCTTTATTAAAAATCTAAATAAGAGCGAGTCATGGGCGACCTAGTCGTAAAAGATAATGCCTTAATTAATGCAAGTTACAATTTAGAAGTTTCAGAACAGCGACTTATTTTATTATCCATTGTAAAGGCACGGGAAACTGGTACAGCAATTGATGCAACCAGTACTATTCGTATTCATGCGAGTGACTATATGCAACGTTTTGGTGTTGATAAGCATGCAGCTTATGAGGCATTAAAGAACGCAGTTCATAACCTATTTGGACGTCAATTTAGTTATTCAATTATGGATGCTGAAACAGGAAATAAAAAAACAGTAAAGTCACGCTGGGTTCAGAAAATTGCTTATATTGATGATTCTGCAATTTTAGAAGTTGCTTTTACAATTGATGTAGTGCCGTTAATCACTCGTTTAGAACAGAATTTTACAAGCTATCAACTGAAGCAGGTTAGTCAGCTCACCAGTAAATATGCAATTCGTTTATATGAGATGCTGATCGCATGGCGGGATGTTGAAAAAACTCCAGTGATCGAGATCTCTGATTTTCGCTATAAACTGGGTTTAGCTGAGCATGAATATAAGGCAATGAATCACTTCAAGAGCCGTGTACTAGAACCCGCAATTGAACAAATTAATAAATTTACCGATATCAATGCAGAATATGAGCAGTTTAAATCTGGGCGTGTGATTACAGGATTTCAGTTTAAATTTACACATAAGCGTAATAAACCGAACCATCTTCTTACGGAGAGAGATCTTAATACTCCAGACCTCTTCAACGGATTGACTGAAAAACAGATTTCATTATTTGCAAATAAATTAGCACATGACCATGCCTTTTCTAGTAAGTTTGCTGAAGCTGGAGAAGAATATAAAGATGTTGAAATGCGCTTAATTAAAAAATTGGCTGAACCTGAATTTGTGCAGAAGTATTTGAAAGATCTAGAAAGATTAGGGTTTAAAATCTAAGTTGATTTTTACTCAAAAACTCATATACTCAAATGAGTTAAAAATCATTTGAGTAAAAACTCATAAGAGGAACAAATGAAAGTAATTGCAGTCTTGAATCAAAAAGGTGGTTCTGGAAAGACCACTATTGCAACTCACCTTGCCAGAGCATTACAAAAACAAGGTTATAGTGTTTTATTGGTTGATTCAGATCCGCAAGGTAGTGCGCGTGACTGGGCAGCAGTCGACGAAGAAAATCCCGTAACAGTTATTGGTATTGATCGCCCAACAATTGATCGTGATTTGAAATCTGTCGCAAAGAAAGATTTCGTCGTAGTTGATGGCGCTCCACAGGCATCTGATCTAGCGATTTCTGCAACTAAAGCTGCTGACTTTGTTTTGATTCCTGTACAGCCATCGCCATACGATATTTGGGCAACCTCTGATTTGGTTGATCTGGTTAAACAGCGTATCGAATTGACTGATGGAAAATTACAAGCTGCATTTGTAGTTTCGAGAGCAATTAAAGGCACAAAAATTGGCGCTGAAATCTCAGAAGCTTTATTGGGTTATGAGTTACCTGTACTAGAAACCAAGATCACACAACGTGTGATTTACCCAACCAGTGCCGCTAATGGCACCACTGTATTGGACATGGAACCAAATAGTGAAGCATCGAAAGAAGTAGATGCTTTGGCATCTGAAATTGTTAATAAGTTTTTGAGTAATTGAGTCTTTACTCATTTGAGTTTTGGGGTTTTTAATTAAATGAGTTTGTTACAAGCTGGTCGCCCAAGCAAAGGTGCAAAAGAAACTAAACTTGAAGATGTCTCTGAAAGTGTAAAAACGATTCGGGTGAATTTTGATTTGCCAGAAGATTTACATACTGAATTGAAGATGTATGCTTTAAAGGAGAAGAAGTCTGTAAAAGAAGTTCTGACAGAGCAGATTAAACAGTTATTAGATAAATAATTTATTGATGTCTATATTCAAGAAGCCAATTAGTTAACTGGCTTCTTGAATAAGAAAGAGTAAGAGAATTCAAAAATAGGATAAAAAATCAGGCTTATTTTCTAAAGTAGCTTTTATATAGGTGTTTTGTTGTAACATTACTCAATTACTCAATTACTCAATTACTCAATTACTCAATTACTCAATTACTCAATTACTCAATTACTCAATAAGCAAAGTGGTATATTATAAAAATATAAAATCATGTTACTATATGTTTTTGCTTTAATTTATAAAAAAACATCATGAACAACATCCAACCTAAAAAAGTATTGATACCTCTTGCTATAGGCATCTTTGCTATACCTCTTATTTTCTCTTGGTTTACCCTGCAAAAAGGCTATAGCAAAACACCAAAGATTGTTAGTTTTAGCTAGCTAGTTTTAACAATACTATTGTCACTCTTATTCAATTCAGGATATGACATCGTTATATCTTCTTTCAACTTCTTTATATATTTCATCAATTGTCATATCTTTATAATATTCATCTTTCAAAATAAAAGGCAATGCTTCCTGCACTAATTCATCATACAAAGGATCATTTAAATATTTAGCAAAAGCTAAACGATTGAATACAGCCCCACCTGTAATATAGTATTTTTCGTCACCATGATTAAACCATTGATTTAAAGTTTCTAAATCTTTATGTTGCTCAGCATCATAGATTAAAAAATCATAAATTTGCTTAAAAATACCTTCAAGCTGTTTAGGATGTGTGATTGCTAAAGGTTTGCCCTCAATTCCATGCAGTTCTGGTATATATTGTAAAGTAAAACCTTTAATAGAATGGTCTCTAGGAATCCAAAAAGCTTTATTTTCAGAATACTGAATATAAGTACTCAATGAGACTTCCGAATATCCCAGTTCATATTTAGATAAATTAGATGCCGTTAATATAAGAATTTTTTCATATATATTTTCACTAAAATCCCTATATAAACAAACACCGTTATTATATTGATTTTTTTTTGTTTCTTCCGTAAATTTTATTTTTTCTCTATATTGCATCAGCCATGCTCTATAAAAATCTGCTAATTTTTTTTTACTAGCTGGTAATGCTTTAAATTGGCTTAACTGATCTTTGGTAATGGGTTGAACTGTATCTAGCCAGCGTTGAATACTGGTCTGTTTTGGAAATATATTGTCTTTGCTGAAGAAGATATACGCCCCTGCATCAAAGCCGACCACATCATATTTTATAATCGCTTCAACAACAATTTTATATAAATATTGACTCTTTTCAAAGAAATAACGATCTATATCCAACACATTCTCTTGTGTAGGGACAATATAACCCTCTGCATTATCAAAGAAATCTATAATATCCTGATCAAAGTTTTCTGAAAGTTCTGGGTCAGTCACTGCTTTAATAATAGCACGTAAACATTGTTCTAGATTATCGCTATACCCGATATTCTGTGGATGAGTTGCATAATATTCAGCTTGTTCTAATGTAGTAATTTTTACATCGGGATGATGCTGCTTTGCATCCCAAATATAAAATAATGAGGACATTTTTATTCCTTTTAAGATGATTAAGTTTGGATTAGAAATAAAGTAGGGATGGCTCATTCATCCCTATTATTTTTTATATATTATTTTCAACTTTCTAAAATATTTTGAATTTCTTTTTCCAGTCTTTCATGAAACTGCTCTATCGTCATATCTTTAAAATACCTATGTCTATTTACATAAGGCATAGCTTCGCTAACCAATTGGTCATATAAAGGATCATTCACATATTTTGCCAACACTAAACGAGAGATTGCCCCCAAACCTGTAATGTATTCTTTTTCATCACCATGGTTCAGCCATTGATTTAATGTTTCTATATCTTGATGTTTCTTTGCATCGTAAATTAGAAAATCATGCACTTGGTCTAGAACATGCTTTAGTTGGCTAGGCTCACTAAAATGGCTTGGCTCACCTGTTATACCATGAACTTTTGGTAAATATTGTAAAGTATAACTATCAATTTGATGCTCACGTAGTATACGTATAGCTTTCTTAGATGATACTTGAATATAAGTTAATAAACTAATGTCGTGATAAGCTAAAACTTCTGTTTTACCTGAACATAGAATTAAAATACCTTCATAAAGTTGCAGATCAAAATCTCTAAAATAGCTATTTAACTGATTAAATTGATTATTTTTAATCTGTCTTGAAAAATTTAAAGTTTGCTTATTTAACTCGATCCATTGATCTGCAAATATACTCAATTTTTCTTTAGTTGGCGGTATTGCCTTAAACTGCTCAAGTTCTTCTTTTGTAACAGGCTTTACCGCATCTAGCATCCGTTGAATGCTTTGCTGATCAGGGAATATTTTTTCACGACTGAAAAATATATATGACCTTGCATCAAAGGCAACCAAGTCATGTTGGCGTAAAGTTTCAACTAAAACTTTATATAAATATTTACTTTTAAATAATAGCCCCTGTTCAATTTTAAAGACATTATCAACAGCATCAAAATAACGTTTTACATTGGTAAATGATGCAATAATTTCTTCATCAAAATTAACGGCAAGTTCGGGATCAGTCACAATGCTTTCTACATCAAGTAGCCAAGTTTTTAACTTATGTGTAAAACCAATGGCTTGTGAGTTGGTCGCATAATATTCAGCTTGTTCTAATGTAGTAATTTTTACATCGGGATGATGCTGGTTTGCATCCCAAATATAAAATAATGAGGACATTTTTATTCCTTTTAAGATGATTAAGTTTAGATTAGAAATAAAGTAGGGATGGCTCATTCATCCCTATTGTTTTTTTATATGAACCGTACCGATTTTATCGGAGACTGTTTATTTAAGTTAGGCCACCTGACCTAACGCATTCATCTTATTATAGTACACTGCTTCAAACTGAAATGGCGATACATAGCCAATTGCACTATGCAGCTGTTTTTTTTATTGAATCAATCGTCCCGATCTAAAGCATAACCATCGACAGGCTTACCGTTTAAGTCGGTAACTTCTACATGATGAACACATTGCACAAAAAGCTCACCATTTTGCAGCTCACCTTCAAATTTTAGATGTAGCAAATGATTGTCATCAGTAGCAATAACCGCTTCATGAGCAGAAAAGTCCATTTTTTGAATGGAAAATGTATGGAAGGGGTAGGAAGTTGAACTTCTACTGGTGGCTTAAAGGCATAAGCTGCGGTTAAGCCGATGAAAATGAGATGGTTTGTTGTATGATTACTCAATGTGTCGTTAAAAGTGAAATCATGTTACTATATGTTTTTACTTAAATTTATAAAAAATAAACAACATGAATGACATTCAATCTAAAAAGGTATCGATACCTCTTGCTATAGGCATCTTATTTTCCTCAATTTTTTTAATTGCTTGCTCTGATGATACGAGTGCAAAAAAAGATGAAAAAACTAAAGAAATCATAGTATCGAGTGAGGTCGCAAGTAGCACCGCAACCTCTAAGCCAAATATATCGAGTGATAAGCAGCAAACAGGCTTAAAAATTACAGCAGAACAGTTCAGAAAGAATTTTGACACGCTAACCGTGCCACTGGGGCTGCAAAAGCTCAAAAAATTTCAATATGAGAAAGATGGAAAAAGTTTCAAAGTTGAACTAGAGCCAAATTTTTATCTGATCGGTCAAGTAGATCAGAATAAAAACATTCAAAAACTGGCAGTAACTTTAGTTTTGAGTGAAGCCAATAAAGGAAATTTAGCTCAACAAGCCGATGTACTTGGCGGTATTGCGCTTACAGCAATAAAAGCACTAGATGGCAATAAAGTTGATGAAAAGCGTGATGATACTGTTCAGAATACTTATGAATCATTGTTGAATGACCCTGTAACTAGACAAGGGGCAAATCAAAAAGATGGCGTATATAAAAACTTTACGATTTATTCAGCCTTTGTTCCTGATTTATCCTCAATTATCATTAGTTTTGAACCAAACCACTAAAATAGGTGAATAAAATGAAAAAACTTGTATTACTTATGATGGTAGCGACTGCAACAACAGGTGCATTTGCCCAGCCACACCACTATAAAAAAACAGTACACCACAAAACGTATAAACATCATGTGCATAAGCATAATTCTAAAAAAGAGACTTGCTGGCGCACAAACACCCACACAGGTGCAAAATTCCGAATTTGCTAATTCCAAATAAAAAAGCAGGACATTCCTGCTTTTTTTACGCGCCCTCCAAAACACTCACCACCTGCTCATAATCTTCCCGATCTAAAGCATATACCACGGATCTGGAGCTTGAAATCTTCTTTCCTGATGCCGATGATGTTTCTAATTTGTTTGAAGACCAGTTTGTGACGGAAAAAGATAAAAAATGGACAGGGGTGGTGGTCTATTATCAGGAAGGCAGCAAAGCCATTCCGATTAAAAAAGGTGATCAGAGCCATCCGAAGCATTTCAGTTATTTGTATGAAAGCAAAGCAGCAGCCCAGCAACGCGCCAATCAGGAATATTCCTTGCTGGATTTAGAAACAGGCAAGTTTAAGGCACATAATCAACTGGAGATGAAGCCTTATACAGGAGTAAAAGCCCAATATACGATTGGGAAAAAACTATCACCTCGTTACTGGGTCACGCTAGGGGATCAGTCCAATGCTAAAGTGATCAGTCATGTCTATCACAGCAAGAAAGCAGCAGAAAAGAGATTAAAACGTGAATTACCAAGGCTGAATGCTAGAAGAAATATGATTCAGCAGGTGAAAGCGGAAATTAAAAAATAGAGAATATTCTGATGCAATTCTTGAGAATCACTAAGCAAAAACGTAGAACAATGCTCATAAAATAGATGTGGAACATGAAGAATCCACTAAAAAGCCCGATTGATGACAATCAGGCTTTAATATAAAATATAAGATGCCGAATTCAAAGAAGTTATTTTATAGGTTTTGTATAACGACCATTATGTTAATTTTAGAAAAACTAAAATTTATCACTATTATTTATTTCTATAAATCTTTGCTGTTAGTCCGCTACTATATTGATATGTTTGATCATCGAGTAAAAGGGTTATAAATGGACGAGAAAAAAATATCACCTCTTATGCCAAAGGAAGCTTTAGAGTACTTTTTGGATGGTGAATCTAGTAATCGACTATATCTCCGTGCGACAAGCATTAGAAATTGCCTTGAAAATATTGTTGAGACGATATTTGTTCACATATTAAATGATGAGCAAAAGAAGGGGTGGGAGAAGAAAAAATTATTCGATCGCTTAAATGTATTAAGCGACTTTTTCCCAGAGGAAAGATCGGAAAGAATTCACGAAATTAGAAAAATTGGTAATAAAGGTGCTCATCAAAGTGGACACAAAGAGCTCAAGGAAGAAGATCTTGACTTATCTTTAAAGGATTTAAGCCTAATCTGTGAATGGACCATTGCGGCATACTTTGTAAAGAATGGATTTATTGAGCATCCTTGGATTCCAACGGTTTTCAGCACCCTACCACCGATATATCGAATTCGTACTTTAGAAGAAGTATTGGCTTCTGAAGCCAGCAAAATTAAATGCGTTGAGGTCATCAACTATTTAGAAGATGTTCAGCATTATCATACGCAAGTGATTTTGGGTAAAATGATACCAAAAGCTTATAAAGAGCCATCAGATAACGAAAAAAGACTTGGCGGTTTTCTTCTACTTATAGATAAATTAGCTATGGCTTACTTAAAAAATAGGGAAAGGGTAAAAAGCATACAGTTTGTCGAGGATATGTATGGCAGAGGATTTGTTAATAATCTATTTAAAGAGCAGATGCTAGATAAACTTGAAGTCCTTTGGGAGGAAATTGATAATCTTCCAATATCTGCTAATTTAGAACAAACTAGAAAAAATTTAGAACAAATTTTACCTGTCGTAAAAAAAGAGGAGGAATCCCTTTTTGTTACTCTCTTCACTGCAATAACATCACAATGTAGCTAAGCCACTGAATGCTGCATTAGATTACTTCATATCGAAGGTTTCTAAATAAAACGATTTAACATAATGGTCGTTATGTGAAATGAATTA
>NZ_JBTKVD010000028.1:0-11583 GCF_054454555.1 Acinetobacter sp. ANC 4636
ATGATATTATAACCCCATCAAAGAACATACTATTAGCAAACAAAACTGATTGACAATTGATCAAATCTTGATAGTTTAATTATTAAACAACTAATATTTCATACTAAATAGTATATGGCTTATGTTAAGAAAATTTATGTAAATTACAAAGATTGTACTTCTCATACAATAGTAGTTTTGCCCTGTATCCTGACTGAAAAGGGAGTTATTATTTCCCATTTACGCTATTTGGCTTGGTTCAATTCAAAAAGTGAATCGTGGAAAGAACGTTCATGCTATGCACTTAAACTTTTACTGAAGTATATAAACTCTGTATCAGATATCGAAAATGCAACTAAACTACTTAAAGCTTTCACTGAAGCGTTAATGACAGGCACCATTGACCCTACAACTCGTACTGACACACTCGAACTTTATTGGCGCCCACGCACGGCTCGAGATACTAATAATTTATTATTTCATATTACACATTACACAGATTTTCTAATGCTACAAGACGAACATTCAGCAATTCGTGTAAACCCTTTTCGTAAAGCGACAAGTTATGAAGAACGTCTAAATTGGTGTGCCTATTATCATAAACAAGCAAATGTCTTCCTAAATCATTTAACGAAAAAAAATTTATCACAGCAGCAAGTTCGTTTGGTTGGCTCGTTCAATGAAGACCTGATTGATTTTGAGTATGCAGTTCGTTTTCCTGAAGACCAAATTGAAAGGCTGATTTACTTAGGGTTCGAAAAAAATGGAAAATACGACTATAAATCACAAGCTATTACGATGTTGATGAATTATGGTGGTTTAAGAAAATGTGAAATTTTTCATATTTATATTTCAGATATCACTTTAAATCCTAATAGACCAAAAGAAGCCTTGGTACGTGTTTATCATCCTGAATTAGGCGCTTCTCCAGATCCTCATTTCAAAAATAGACGTGAATTTCTTTTGTCTAAAACATCATTCAAACCTAGAAATAATTACCTTTTTTCTGAAAGGCTTTATGCAGGCTGGAAAACACCATTATTGACTTCAAAATTGGGCTATTTTGAAGTTGTTTTTAACCCTCCTGAAAAAGCTAAAGATTTCTTATTAATTTGGGCAAACTATTTAAAATATCAACGTGTAGAGCCTACAAAAAGTAATCCACACCCTTTCGCATTTACAAATACCAATGGGGAACCTGAAACCATAAAAAACTTTCAGAGACTACATAAAAATGCAGTAGAACGTATTGGGCTAATTTGCAAGAAAGACCATGGAACGACTGAGCACGGACATCGACATGCATACGGTTTTCGAGCACGTCAGGCAGGCTTAAATCAAATCGAAATTCAAAAAGCCATGCATCATAAAAGTCCAACTTCATGCCTTGTTTATATCAAACCAACACTTGAAGAAGTACAAGAAAAGTTGAGAGAAATTAAATGATTAAACCTCAAATAATTAGACAAATCGAAAGTAAGCGATTTAATAAAGAATTTTCGACTTTTCCTGACTTAGATTCTTTAAAACAATTTTGTAAGAATGCTAGTATTTTCAACTCAGTATCATATAGACAAAATTACAGAGAATATGGACTGCCTGCACACCCTGAAAGAATTTATGAGGAATGGACTAGTTATAAAGATTTTTTTGATATTGTCGATTTTATTTCATACATCGAACTAAAAAATTTGCTTAAAAGCAAAAACTTTAAAAATGCCAAAGAATACAAAACCTTTATTTTAAAATTAAATGATGCAAGCCTACCACTTGATCCACAAACTGCATATCCAGATGAGTGGGAAAACTGGTATAAATTTTTAGGCAAAACAGAACCATTTAAACCTGATTTTATTTCACCAAACTACGTCACTTGGGCAATTAAAATAAAAGAGTTTATGACTAAAGCCCGTGGTGGTGGGACTAAAGAAACTCAGCTTTGTCGTTTTGTTCGTCTTTACATCGAACAAGTTGACAAGAGCAAAACACCACACGCTTTTCTCATACAAGAAAAATTCGATGTAAAGCCCTTTCGGGATATACTTGAAAATATTGGATCCGATCCAATGAGGCGAAAATTAGTTGTCTACGTCAATGAATTCTTAGATTACATCATTGATAATGATTTAACGATTGAAGATGATGAAACAGGTGAGATTATTCGTGTTGATAATGCCCGTAATCCGTTTTCCCTTTTATTAAATCAACAGAATATATCATCTAGCTCAATCCGTTCTGAAACGACAAAACCATGCTTACAATATCATTTTGTTAAAAAGGCTCAAGACTGGATTATTCCATCACGTGCAAAATGCTTTCAAGATTTAAAGCATCTTCATAAATTTGATGCCGACTGGGTAAAAGTAAGCTTTGAGCAGTTAGATTTACATGATCTTGATTGTGTTTACCGTGTTGTTGATAATCAAGCATATTTATGGTGCCCAACCGATTGGATTCATACCTATGCACTCACTAAAGTTCCATTGCGTGGTCGTCAAATCGCATATAACGACTCAGGCGAAGCAGATGAATATATTGCAGATTTAGATCAGCAAAACAGAATAATATGGAAAATAAATACTTCCGAATTTTCAGGACTGACCAAGGAACAGTCTTTCATCAAAAGAATGCCTGATGGGCAAATAGGTATGTTTACCACTACAAATAAAACAAATAATAATGGTCAAGGTTACATTGTGCCATGGATTCCTGACGATTTAGCGTATTGGTTAATTAAGCTGCGAAAATGGCAACAAAAATATAATCCAATCTCATATCCTAGCGCTTGGATTGATTGTCAAAGAACAAATTTAAATGAGATGCAAAGAAGAGCAAAAGGATTAAATTGTTTCCTTTTTAGGCGCTTTAATGATTTTGAGCCTGCCAATGTTGGAAACGCTTTAACACCGAGATTAGCCGCTGCTCTTTATAATATACAACCTTCAAATCTTTGCTTAGCAACACTTGAAGGAAATAAGACAATTTTAGGTGCATATAAGTCCAAATACACACCCCATAGTATGCGTGTTAGCCTCATTACTGCCTATGTTCTTGAAATGGGTATGCCTATTGAAATAGTGATGAAAATCGTTGGACATAGCTCTGTTATCATGTCGATCTATTATTGCAAAGTTTCCAATCATGACATTAGAACTCGATTAGAAGAAGGTGAAAAAATAGCCCTAAAATCTGAAGTTGAATCTATTCAAAGAACGATTGAGCAAAACAAAATTGAAAGTGTTAAAAACCAATTAGTTGGAAGCAATTTGGAATTACTGCAAGCTTTATCTAATGAAGTCCCTGCGGGTAATTATATTTTCAGAGATTATGGAATTTGCCCTTTTGCAGCATCAAGATGTGAGGATGGTGGGGAATTAATTAAAAGTAGTACATTCTACACCCCCACACCTCAGGGTTATTTAGGCACTCAGAATTGTATACGTTGCAGACATTTCATTACAGGACCAGCTTTTATAGGTGGTTTATTGGCAGTTACAAATGAAATATTACTCCAATCCAATGATCAATCTGAAATATGTTCAAAACTACAAGTGAAAATCAATCAAATTAATCAAGATATTGATAATCTTGAAAAAGAAGAATATATAGCGAATCTTAAACAACAAAAATTTAAAGGCGCTGCAAAAAGGGCAAATCTTGAGACTGAACTACGCAATTTCGAATCAGAATATGAAACCGCTGCCAAAAAATTGGATATGCTTTTATGTGATATCCAATCAGCTTATAGCCATATTACGAAATGCCATAAATTAATAAACAGTGATATTCAAGAAGAAAATAATAAACTATCTCTAGTCACCAATATTAATGCAGAATTAGTAATAGAAATGGAAGAAGTAAGCCATTATCAGCAATTACAAGAAGTATGCGACAATGCTGTGATTTATAAATCGTGTAGTGCTGACAATGCAATTTATCCTAGAACACAAATTATTGATAGAATGGCTTTTTTTAATGACATTATGCCCAGTCTTTTTTTGTTGTCTAAAGAACAACAACTAGCAGTTGGAAATCAAATTTTTAAGTTATTAATGAGTCGTCTAAAATCTTGGGAAAAAGTTCAAAAAGTAATAAATGGTGAAATTAGATTAAGTGAACTACATGATTCAGAGAAAATTTCAAAAACTGAAATAGAGTTGATTTTACGTAATTCACAAACTTTAATCGAGAATAAATTTATATGACTCCTGAAGAAATATTAAATAAATTAAAACATGGATCATCTCTTAAAATCCAAAAGTCGCTTGATGCAATCTATGAAGTATGCATTGAGCAGCAAGAGCGTGGAATTCAAGATTTTTCTGTAAGTAGTATTGCTAATTTAGGATTTAATCGCGGTGTTCCTAAAGCGCAGAGCATCAGAAATAAAACAGGTGAAAAATACAGAGTACTGATTCAAAGTTTTGTAGATTTTTCATCTCAAAATCCTAAATTGACAAAACCTTCTCAAACAGATAATGCATGGATTGAAGAAATTCAAAATCCAAAACATCAGTTGCTTGTACGCATTATGGCATCTGAGCTTAAAGAAGCTCAGCAAATGATTCGTGAGATTATTCCACCAAAGCAAAGGATTGATATTTATGATCATAAGAATATGATGCCTGATGAATCTTTTAAGCTTTCTGACCAAGAAGCACGAGCATTACAGTATTTATTGTCTACTGATTTCCAAAAAAAATGGAATCTTAAACCAACTCATTTTGGTGAGCTAGTCGATGAGTCTAATAAGCCTATTTTTAAAGTTTCAACATTAAATGCCTTACGTAAAGCTTTGGAGTATTTATCTTGAATCGCAAATTATTAACGGCTGAAGGTTATCAACGCTTACAAGATGAGTTAAATAATTTAGTCCGTAAAGAACGGCCTGAAATAACAAAAATTGTTTCATGGGCAGCCAGTTTAGGCGATCGGTCTGAAAATGCTGATTACATCTATAATAAGCGTAAGCTTAGAGAAATAGATCGTAGAATTAGATATTTAACCAAGCTTTTTGAAGTTGCTCATAAAGTTGAATATAACACTGAACAAGATGGAAAAGCTTATTTTGGCGCTTGGGTCGAATTGGAAAATGATGAAGGTGAAACCATCAAATTTCGAATTGTTGGAGATGAAGAAATCTATGGTCGTAGAAACTATATATCTCTCCAATCTCCAATAGCTAAAGCTTGTTTAGGCAAATCTGTAGATGATGAAATTCAAGTACAAACACCAACTGGAAACAAAAATTGGTATATCACATCAATAACCTACAAATAGTTAAACACTTTTTTTAATAAGTCAGATTCAAAGTCATTTAAATAGGCAAAATCATTTAGATTTTTTGATTTAAGAAGATCTAAAACATAATCAATTTCATCTGGTTTTTCAATGAAAGTTTCCTGAAATATTTTCTTTGCAACTTGATTCGGAATACCAAATTCTTCAAGGCCATTAAGAGAAGATGGATAATAAAAGTTTTCTAAATTTGTAGCGAAATTTCTATAGTCACCTTTTGCAAGGCCATAAAGATTAAAAATATATTCTTGAACATCATTTAATGCATAAATTAATCTTGGTAAATTATAATTAACTAGGTTCTTTTTAAAAGAAAAAATAGATTGAATAGCTTCATCAACAGAATAATTTTCTGAATTTTCCAAACCATAACTGTAATCTTTAGCAATTAATTCCTTATCATCAACTTTCTGTATAATTGCTCTTATTCTTCTTTCAAGGTGCCCAGCAGATTTAACACTACCATTTCCCATTTTACTAATAGGAAAATGGTTCCATAAAAGCTTACACATATGCATTAATTGATCATATGTTGGGTATGCAGTGGACCAGCACATTACTTCATTCCAAAGTTTTAAATTTTCAATTATATCTTCTGCCAATTTCATCAAAATATTTGGATTAATACTTTGATGTTTTAATAATAGGCTTAAGGGTAAAATTTTCTGTTCATAAAATTTTCTAACTTTATCCTTATTCTTATCAGAAATATCATCACCTAAATTTAATAATAAAGTATCAGATGCCTTCTCACTTTGAGTAATAATTGGAACATCAATAAAAGGTAATTCAACTGCTGGTTTTTCACCTAATATATAAACATTACCAACATAATGTTTAAACATTCTTCCAGACCGACCAGATATATTATTAAAAGTAAACATATCTAATTTTTTCTTTCCAAAAACACAATCATCATAAATAATTATATTTTTTGCATTTGTATTTACACCTTCAATTAAAGTAGATGTACATATTAAGATATTAATTTTAGACTCATTAAACAAATCAACCATTAGTGCAGCAATAGCTCTAGGTATTTGAGCATGATGATAAGCGATTCCTTTCTTTACGCCTTTAACTAATGACCAGTCAGAATGAAAATTCTCTGACAACCAATATGCTAAATCATTATTAATATCTGTTGGCTTAAAACTAATAAATTTAATAATTTTTTTTAATAAATTACTAGCTCTTTGAGGAGATTTACAAAAAATTATAGTTTGCTCTTTATTATTAATAGCTTTTAAAATCTTAAAAAGTATTTTATCTCTATCAATATCAACTTCTCGATCCTTACCTTTTTTGTTAAATTCATAATAATAATAATTAGTTGCAACAGTTATATAAGAATCAAATTTCAAAAAATTACAACGCAACTCTTTCTCTATACCTTCAGCCAAACCATTTATCCTTGGACCTAACATATAAAATCTTTGGCATTTTTTATATAATTCTCTAAATGCTATATTTAAACTATCACTTCTAGTATCATTATCAGAAGTAGGTTCAAGTTTATAAAATTCATCAATAATAAAAAAATCAACTTTTAAACTTTTCCTTAATTCTAATACACGTTCCTGAGTAAGAATAAATATATTTTTATCACCTGTAAATTGATTAACCTGTGAAATAATTTTATAGTTATCTTTGTACTTATAAAATTTCTTTTTTAATTCATCAATTAAAGCAATGGTTGGTACAACAATTACAATATTATTAAATGAAAAACTTGCAATTAATGCTTCAATAATTAAACTTTTCCCAAAACTTGTTGGAGCACTAAGCACAATATTCTCACCATTCATAATACGATGAAAAACTTCGGCCTGTTTAATGTGAAAAATTTTATCACTTTCTTGAGGGGTCCTAAATAATAAATTTCTAAAAAAATCTTTGCTAGAGATATTTTTATCTTGAATATATGGGAACAACCCTAATTCACCTAATAAATGATCTAAGATAAAACATTTTTCAATTTCTTTTTTTCTTTCTAAACAGCGGATAACAATATCTTGAACTAAATAATTTTCTTCATGTTTATTAAATTCATTAATCAATAAAATTAGAAAATTTTCCCAATTAGTAAAATTAGGATCTTCTAGATTAGTCTTTGCAACTGTGTACCAGTTATTCATTAATTTATCTCCACCATAAAAGCTTCATTAATTTTTTGTATATCAGAAACTGGAAAACAAAAAACTCTTAGGTTAATTAAATTAACTTCATCTTCAGGTATATTACTTTTAATAAGACTTCTACAAGAATTTATATGTTTCTTAAAAATTTCCAAAAAATTATTTTTATCATAATTATTAATAAAATCACTATCATGCATTATAAAAACAGGTACTATAATTTTATCGAATCTTTCATCTAAAGGAATTTTCGCATCAGATAGTCTTTTTAATTTATCTTGATAAGGCCATGAACTATCTATTTGATTAGTTAATGCAAAAATTCTATTTTTTAATGATCTTATATTTAATATATATTTTATATTTTCAATTGAGCTTATGACTGCTTCTTCCATTGTTTTATTAACGGATGATGCACCGACCCATAATTCTAGTTGATCAACATTAAGTACTGCATGTGTACATGAAAAGGTTTTATTTTGTAGGTCAAATACTTTATTCATTACAGGAATCGTTTTGTATGATTCACGAATAGCAACATGTAAACATAAATCAGCTAAGGCATTTATATCTCCAAGCGGATAATTTGATTTTGCATATTTAAATAACTGACGTTGCCCACCAGTAAAATTTGGGCGGTCTTTTAAAGAAAGACTATAATCTATTACCCAATCATACAAAAGTTCAATAAAATTACTTAAATTCCATCTATTAAATGAAAACCCAATATCCACACCTTTTATATTTGGATCATCTTCATAACAATTAATGCAATAATTAAATGGTGATTTTGGATATTCAGGAGGTTTATAATCAAAACCCTCCTGATTAATAATATTTGCACCACAACTTTTTATTTTTGATCCAATTATTTCATTTTTAAAAATATCTTTAATTGAAGTAGCATATAATGTATTTTTTCCTTGCTGAACAATTAATATTCCTATACATTTTTTATCATAAAGAACTGGGGCTCCAGACATTCCTTCATAATTTGTGATAGTATTTGACTGTGAAACTTCAAAACTATATGAGCTAGTTTTAATATTATCATAATTATTTGTTATTTTAACTTTAATTAGAGCATCATTATATTCTTTTTCACATGGATATCCACATGATGAAACTTCACTATCTAAGTTTATACTTGTTACATATAATTCAACATAATTTTTATTTTTTTTACCAGAAATCTCTAACAAAGCTATATCTAATTCATCATTATTAACTATACAATAGGCATCAAAATATTCCCCATCATTAAAATTATCAGTAGATATATAAACTTTAATATTTTCAAAATTTTCAATAAGATTATGATTAGCTGTTATTATATTTTTTTCTGAGATAGCAAACCCTGTCCCTCTGATTATCTCTCCATCTTTGTTAGTACTTTCAATAATAAAAATAGAATTTAGCTTATATTCCTCATTTTTAACTTCGATCACAAGTCAATCTCCTCTACCGCCATAATGATCTTTATATTGGTGTAATTCTTACTAATTTCCTCTAAAAACCATGAAGGAATATGCTTAATTTCATAATTTATATAGATGAAAGTTTCTTTATTTATGTTAACTTTAGCAATACGTGCTAATGTTTCTAGATCAGGATGATTATGTTTATTTCCATTTGTACTTATAAAATAATTTTGACAATTTATCCTATTTAATAAGTTTAAACTAGTATTATTCTTACTGCCATGATGAGATATTTTAACAAGATCAATATTTAAAATATCTACTTCTATAGAATCTAACCATGATTCAACTGTTTCAGCATGACAGTCCCCTAAACAAAGTATTTTTTTATCAGCATATTCTATAAGAAAAGATAAACTGCTTTTATTAGTTAAAGATGAATCAGTAATAAACTGAGAAGATGCCAGTGTATCAACAGTCATTGATGTAGTTGAAGATATTTTTTTCTTTAGGTAATTATCTTCTTCTAAACAACTTACATAGGTCTCAAAAGCTTTTGCATAACTTCTACTGATAATTTTAGCTTTAATATTTTTTTGACACAATTTATCATTCCACTTTTTTCTTAATTCATTAAGATCTTTTAAAATTGGGCCTATAAGATTAAATTTAAAATCCCCAATATGAAATTCTGTAATTTTTTCTCTAAAAATAGCTTGGCCTGAAACAATTGGGTTACAATTTATGTTATTTAATTTTATCAAATAAGATAAAGATGTTCCTTCAGAATATCCAATTTTTACATTTCCATCTATATTTGATAATTCAGCTTTCAAAGCTTCAAATTTTCTATCTACTTTGCATTCACTATCCTCACTAATATTTGAGCCAAGTAATTGTTCAACACCATTAAAGTAAATTTCACTAATTTCAGGACATTGGGGATGCTGTAGTAATTTAATAATTCCATTTACATGATCATTATCTATGTGGGTAATGATCAGTGTGTCAATTTTCTCAATTACACCAATGATCTGAGTCTTCCAATCATCAAATGATTCCACAGTACCTCCATCTATCAGAATAAAATGGTTCTTCACCTGTACCGATATGCAATCTCCATTTCCTGCTTTGTTAACTCTTACTTTGACCATAAAAATTTATTAAACCACTTATATCTTTAACCGTAATAATACTATAATTTTCATCATGTCATTTTATGTATTTTAAATTTAAAAAAATTACTAGCTTAGAAAATAACTTTCCCCCCTTTATAACCAGCCAATTTTTTAAGACTTAATTTCTATAAATCTAAGCATTTTTTCTTACATTTAACAAAATTTTTTCTTGATTCCTACTTGAAAAATAATAAATTTATAAATCAAGTTCATTTTTGATTTCAAATTTATCTATTAATCCATTTAATAATTCATTTACACTTTTATGATTCCAATTTTTTTCAATAATTTGATTAGAAATAAAATCAGTAAATCCATCATCATAAAAAAATTTTTGTGGCAGCCTTTTGTTAAAAACAGACTCATATTTACCATCATATTTATTATATAAATATTCTAAGCAATTTAAAAAAATTCTACTTTTATTTTCCCTATTTATAATTAAATTATTCTTTTCATTTTTATATAAAATAGTACATGTATTATTTGCAGCATTAGACAAAATTGTATACATCTTTTCAAAGGTTGTTTTTTTAACTAACTCCAATAAAAAATATTCTAATTTTAGTGAAGCTAAATCAATAGGAATTTTTAACTCATTTTTTATTACCATTACTAAATTTTTTGCTTGAATCAATTTATATTCAACAATAAAATTTTCAATTTCTTTTAAACTATCATTACATAGTTGATGCTTATTAATATTATCTGCAATATTTTTAGAATATTCTGAATAACTACCTATCTCTTCTGCGAGGTTGATTAAATAATCAACTCCATATTGAAAACTATATAGTCTTGATATTTCTCGTACTTTTTCAATCCCTACCTTTTGTTGAATTAAAGACCAATCTTCCCAAACACTATCCCAGTACTCTTTTACTTTATTACTATCCACAAGAATCAATATTTTTTCTTTTATTAAAAAACCAACATATTCAGTGTAAATTGATTCAAATATATATCTATCACACTCAAAAATATCATAAATATTAAAAGATTTATTTATTTCAAATTTTTCCAACTTTACCACAATATAATATAAGATTAATTTATGAATAAATGATAATTCTTCTATTTTACTTACCCTAATTTTTTCAAAATTATAAATTATTCCCTTTAATTCGGATATTATTTTCTCTGCTTTTTCTTTAATTACCAAATCAAAGCATTTTAAACAATGTTGATTTTCTGTTTTCCAAAAATCTAGATAGTGTTTTCGTGAAAAAAAGGTCAAATTTTCTTGACATTTCTTGCATTTTAAAGTCCTACATACTATATAACTATTTTCCTTTACATACTTACAGACATCTCTACTAGTTGGGTATTCTTCGTTTATTAACTGCTTTGGCAGAAAATAAAAATTTTCATATTCTTCTCTAAAATCCCAAAAATGGTTAATTATTTCATTTTCTTTAGATTTCAGGTCTTTCCGCAGTACAATTTCAAATTTTTTATCCAAAATCATTGTTCCTATGTTTATAGTATATATTATTAGTATACATAATATTCATAAAATATTGATTTTAAACAATATATTTACAAATAGTATATAAGTAAGGGTTATTT
>NZ_JBTKVD010000029.1:0-5808 GCF_054454555.1 Acinetobacter sp. ANC 4636
CGTTGCTGCTCAACACCATTACTTTTGTTGAGACTGCTGCTATTCATATAACCATCGAAACGTTCAGTATCCGATATCTGCGCACTCCCCCAGCCTTTACTACTTTGGACTTCATTTTGGCTCTGGACTTTCTGACTCGATGTAATGTATACGTCATGCCCAGCATTAATCGTATTATCATTTTGAGTCACAACCGAACTACCAATGATCTTAATATCACCCTGTTCTGTTTGTAAGGTAGAACTTCCACCTACAGAGAGTTGTGTCCCTGTGGTTTTAACAACCTGCCCATCTCCTGCACTTTTATCATTATAAATACCAAGCGGAGAAAGCCAGTCTCGGTTATCGGTACTAAAACCACTGCGTTTACTGTTTGCAGTTTCTGTATGTGTATCTTGAACAGCATCTAAAAGGATGTTGTCTTTAGCATGTAATAATGCATCTCCCTCTGCCGAAATCTTAGCACCTTGGCTCTGTATACTGCCTTGATCAGCAATAATGTTTAGATTACCTTTTGCTGCAACCTCAGTCACTACAGCTTGGGTTGATACAATATCAGAGGTTTTTTCTGTTTTTTGACTACCTGCTGTTACTACGACAGGCGTTGCGGCAGCCATTGAAGCTTTTCGAACAGCTTCACCATGTGCCATAACTTGACCAACAACACTGTCCGAGAACTGCCCATCTTGGTTACTCTTTTCATAAGCAGATTTTGCAGCTTCCCCTCCAGAATAGGTTACCCCGATCGACAATCCTGTTTGCTTTGTAGTAATTTTGGAATGTTGTTCCGTGGTTGCATATGCGGCATTTAAATTAACATTTTGTCCCGTGAGATTAATATCTTCTCCTGCTTTCAACAATGCTGCCTGTGTCGTTAAATCTTTTCCAGCACTGATATTAATACTGCCATTTTGGCTATGAATCTGGCTTTGGGTAATCGTTAAAGCTGTTTCTTTCTCATTCAATTCAGACTTGGATTTAGCATAACCAACACTTGCCACACCATCCGAAAAACTTGAAGTAAAACCAGATTTTTTCTTATATGATTCAGAAACCTTAGACTCATGATTCTCCGCCGCCAGAATATTGACATTTTCTGTTGCCTGAATCTGAGTCAAATTGTCCGCAACCACCTGACTCCCCTGAATGGTAATATTCTTGGCATCAAGTACAACATTCTTGCCTTCAACGGTACTGGCAATTGCTTCATCACTCTGATTATGGATATAACCACTTTCAGTTTTGCTGCTTAAAATCCCACTTTTTTTACTGTACCATTGACTATCAAGTTGGCTAGTCTTACGCCCTTCTCCAATATTGAGTTGATCTGCTGCACTTATGTAAGTTGTTCCCTGTTCGCTATTTAAAGCCGAGCCTTTAACAGTGATATTCTGACCACTTAACAGTAAAGATCCTGCACTGGTGATCTGGCTACCGACATCTTGGGTTTGCTGTGAGGTTGAACTATTTTTCGCATCACGTACAGTTTGCAGTTGATAACCTGTCTGCACTGTCCCAATATCAATATTTCCTTTTGCATTCAGAAGAGTAGCGCCATTATTATTCTGAATTTCAGCACCTTTGAAAACGGCATTACCCGCAACATCCATGACCAATGTTGCGGAATTCAGATTAATCTCTGACGAACTGCCATTCCCTACATACAAGCCTGCAACTCGGTCAATACCTGTAACTGTTGAACTAAAACCACCAATCTGACTGGTTGCAGTTTTTGTGGTGGTGGTGAGATTTAAATTTCCACCGACATTGAGTGCCATTGCATCTTGAGCACTGATCTGACCCCCAATATTATTCAGGTCATTTCGGGTGGAGATAGCAACCGTATTGCCCTGAATCCGTCCCATCAGGTTATTCACGTTGTCAGCAGTAATTTGGACAGCTTCACGCCCTGCAATGGTGGCACTGTTGAGTAAGTCCCCATTCAGCTTGAAATTCACGCTATTTGCCGACAGTAAAGTGCCATCGCCTTTTAAATCACCTACCCGAGCCTTGATATACACTTGTGGAACTAAAGCTTGGGTGACTGTACCATCAGGTAAAGTGACCGTCTTTTCAACCAGCCAGACAATATCACTGGTCAATTGCGCGATCTGGGCAGCACTCAGGGCAACGCCTGGACGCAAGCCGTAGGTCTCCGCAAAGGTCAAACCATTGTCCATTAAGGCTTTATACTGTGCTTCATCACCAGCATAACCCTCGAGAAAGCGATAGCCTGTTAGGTTTGCAATCTGATCTTGAACCATACGTTGTTCATAGAAGCCATCCCCCAGTCGTTTTTGCTGTAAAGCAGGATCAAGCCCCAAGGCATTCAGCATGTAGTCTGACGAAAGCCATTTGCCATAGTTGGTAAAATTTGGATCGGTTTCAATCAAATATCCAGCCTGACTATTCGGGTTAACTCGGTATAAGGCACTATTAGGAACTTTAACGCTCGGGTTATTCACTGTACGGACTTCGAGTGTGACATCACCTGTTGTATCCAAACTACTGCTATCTGCAGATTGTGCTTGTCCGGTTGTGGTTGTCGTACTAGTAGTTTTTAAATTCGGTGCTAACGTTTGCTGCACCCAACTGGCTTTTATCGTCTCACTACTTTGATTATTAGAAACTTCAGTAGTTGCAGTCTCCTGCTGCGTTAAAGCCTGACCAGCCAAGAGTTGACTGACAGGCAGATCAATCGTTGTTTCAGTTGAAATTTGAAAAGGGTTGACCCATGTACCTTCATGCTTCCAATAAAGCGTTTGTGTTCCTTGATCAACCACTTTTCTGATGCCTTTGGCATCCAATGAGGTAATGGTTCCACCCTCATTTTTTAACTCACCACCCGCCAGAATCTGGCTCTTGTCATTCAAGACATTCGCACTAGACAGATCCAGATTGCCGCCTGCAACAATTTTGGCAGGCGCAGATTCTAGGGTCTGGGTTTCATAGGTAATTTCGCTGTACTGATATTTTGACCAATCTTCTCGACCATTCATTGGGCGAAGGACCGTGCCATCAAAGTTGTACCAACTCCAATAGAACTTTTCTAAGCCATCGGTGCGGGCAACTTCCACGTCGCCTGTAATAAAGTGCTTGTTAATATTATTAATCTGTTGTGCAGAGAGTTGCATATCGCCCAAAGATTCAATGGTTGCACTTTCATTGTTGATGACTTTGGCTTGCCCGATGGCATGATGATCTGCATCCAGTGCTCCACCCAGATAAAGGTTACCACCACTAAAAATCAGTGCCTGACTGGTATAGTCAACCGAATTGGCAAGGTTGTTGAGGGTTTCTACGCCTAAGTGCAGATCACCACGTGAAGCAATCACCGACGCATTGCCTTGGTCATCTGGCGTATTATTCAAGGTATTGGCAGCAATCGCCAAATCCGTTCCATAGATGCGACCTGTTCCCTGATTCGTCACTGTATTTGCCTGTAACCAAGTCACATCTCCATTGATCAGCCCCGTATTGGTTAACTGATCCTGTGCGGTGATTTGGGTTTCATGGCTCTCGATTTTGCCATTTTGAAGATTGCTAATATTGTTGGCATTGATTTGTAACTGATTGCCTGCATTGATCACCCCATTGTTCACAAGGTTGGCTGCAACATTGAGGGTTAAATTCTGATTGGCCTGAAGCTGTGCATTGGCCGTATGCAGATAGTCATCTTGCAGCGTCAGCGTTGCATTGCCCAGACTTAAAAGACGACCATCACCAGAAAGTGACTTGGCTTGTAGATTCAGTTGTGTCCCTGCCAGCAATTGCCCTTCCAGATTGTTAATCTGCAGCTGATCACCCTGTACTTGAAGCAACTGTTGACTACTGATTTGACCTTGCTGATTATTTAACTGCTGTCCTATCAGCAACTGCTGATCGCCACGACTGCGAATACTGCCCTGCTGGTTATTCAGAATATTGCTTTCAATGTTTAGGCTTTGTGCATCTATCCCTTGGGCTGTGGTCGTGAGATTATCATTTAGGGTATTTTGGTTATCGAGCTGTTGTGCTGTGATGTTTAATTGTCCTGCAGCAACAATTTGACTGTCAGGATCGCTACTTTGCGTTTTTCCTTGATTGCTAATATGATCGACAGAGAGAGTCATATCCCCCATCGACAGGATTTGTCCTGACTGGTTATCTAGATACTGATTTAAACCTGCTCCTGTGATCTGTAATTGATCTGCTCCGAGCAATGTCCCACGGTTATTCAAGAGCTGATTGACATCTAGAAGTAACTGCTGACCACTGGCGATGTAGCCATTCTGGTTATTTAAAGTCGCAATATTCTGGAGTTGAATAGTTCCCTGACTCAGGATACCGCCTTGCAACCCACTGTTACTGTTGATGAGATTCTGCTGATGGGTATTCAATTGAATCCCGTCCTGAGCCTGCATCAAACCCTGATCATTGTTCAGTTCACCTGTATCCAACAGCAATTGCTTGCCACTCAGAATGCCCTGAAGATTGTTTAGCGTCTGCTCATGACTATTTAAGGTCAATAAATCTGCGGCAATGATTTGCCCTTGGCTATTATTGATCCCTGCCGCACTTAAATTGAGTTGTTGCCCCGCCTGTAATCGCCCTTGCTGGTTATCGACTTGGGCTTGTCCCGCTTCAATACTGAGACTGCCATAAATTGATCCAATCTGCCCCTGTTGGTTATTAATACCTAGGCTATTGAGCTTGACAGATTGGTTCGCGGCAATATTGCCACTCTGATTATTGATATCCTGTGTTGTTTCAATCTGGAGATTGGACTGGGCAGCCAGTTGTCCCGCATTGGAGTTATCGATTTGATTGGCTAGAATTTGTAAATCTTGGCCTGCCAGTATCTGACCTGCCTGATTACTTAAAACCGCATTACCTGCGTTCAGCAGAATATCGCCCTGAGCACTGCTGATCTGTCCAGCATTATTATTCAACCCAAAGCTGCTGAGATTAATCCCTAAATCTGCAATGATCTGACCTTGCTGATTGTCAATATCCTGCTGACTTTCAAGGGTCAGTTGTGTTTTCGCCTGAATCAATCCTGCCTGATTCGAAAGCTGTGCTTGCCCACTGTTCAGGTTCACCTGATTTTCTAAACTGGCAATTTGACCCTGATTGTTATTAAGTCCCTGGCTATTCAGTACGATGGACTGACCTGCAAGAATTTGTCCTTGCTGATTGTCAATTTGTCCCTGACTCTGAATCTGGATACTCTGCTGGGCTGAAATGTTACCCTGCTGATTGCTCACTTGCTGATGCTGCAAATTCAGACTGTCTGCAACAATTGTCCCAGCATCATTATTGAGGTTTTGACTACTTAGATTAATACTGGTTTTGGCCTGAATGGTTCCCGACTGGTTTGCAATGTTCTGCTGACTGGTTAAATCAATTGACTGTAATTCAGAATAGAGTAACCCTGACTGATTATTCAGATCACCCGCATGAATGGTGAGAAACTGCCCACTGGCAATTTGCCCAGAGGCGTTATCCAGCAGATTGGCAACCGCAAGATCAATCTGATCAACAACCTGAATTTTGCCCTGTGTATTATCAACGTCCTGACTATTGATATTGAGTTTTTGGGCAATATTTACTTGTCCAGACTGGTTGTTCAAACTCTGGGTTTGAATATCAGCTTGCTGGGCTGTGAACTTTCCTTGCTGATTATTGAACGTATTACCCTGAACTATCACTGTTCCGAGTTGTAATTGCCCATTTTCATTATTCACACCATTTTGACTGGTCAGATTCACGCGACCATTGGCAGTCACGGTTCCCTGATCATTATTCAACTGTTGCTTAACATGAATA
>NZ_JBTKVD010000030.1:0-5621 GCF_054454555.1 Acinetobacter sp. ANC 4636
AGAAGATCATTAAGAGAATTGGAA
This sequence comes from Acinetobacter sp. ANC 4636, assembly GCF_054454555.1. NCBI lineage: Bacteria > Pseudomonadati > Pseudomonadota > Gammaproteobacteria > Moraxellales > Moraxellaceae > Acinetobacter > Acinetobacter sp. ANC 4636. Next base: position 25 of record NZ_JBTKVD010000030.1, read on the forward strand.
GAACAACTTGTGTGGATTTTTATCAGTTGATCAGTCGAATATATATTTCATTGATTGAATTGGTAGAAATTTCTCGAAGTTTATTTGAGCGAATTTTTAGTCAGTAAGATTAATGAGCCAGATTTAGCACTTTTAGTAAAGTGCAATGATTTTAAACTGAAGAGTTTGATCATGGCTCAGATTGAACGCTGGCGGCAGGCTTAACACATGCAAGTCGAGCGGATGAAGGGAGCTTGCTCCTGGATTTAGCGGCGGACGGGTGAGTAATGCTTAGGAATCTGCCTATTAGTGGGGGACAACGTTTCGAAAGGAACGCTAATACCGCATACGTCCTACGGGAGAAAGCAGGGGATCATTAGACCTTGCGCTAATAGATGAGCCTAAGTCGGATTAGCTAGTTGGTGGGGTAAAGGCCTACCAAGGCGACGATCTGTAGCGGGTCTGAGAGGATGATCCGCCACACTGGGACTGAGACACGGCCCAGACTCCTACGGGAGGCAGCAGTGGGGAATATTGGACAATGGGGGGAACCCTGATCCAGCCATGCCGCGTGTGTGAAGAAGGCCTTTTGGTTGTAAAGCACTTTAAGCGAGGAGGAGGCTTCTTTGGTTAATACCCAAAGTAAGTGGACGTTACTCGCAGAATAAGCACCGGCTAACTCTGTGCCAGCAGCCGCGGTAATACAGAGGGTGCAAGCGTTAATCGGATTTACTGGGCGTAAAGCGTGCGTAGGCGGCTAATTAAGTCAAATGTGAAATCCCCGAGCTTAACTTGGGAATTGCATTCGATACTGGTTAGCTAGAGTATGGGAGAGGATGGTAGAATTCCAGGTGTAGCGGTGAAATGCGTAGAGATCTGGAGGAATACCGATGGCGAAGGCAGCCATCTGGCCTAATACTGACGCTGAGGTACGAAAGCATGGGGAGCAAACAGGATTAGATACCCTGGTAGTCCATGCCGTAAACGATGTCTACTAGCCGTTGGGGTCTTTGAGACCTTAGTGGCGCAGCTAACGCGATAAGTAGACCGCCTGGGGAGTACGGTCGCAAGACTAAAACTCAAATGAATTGACGGGGGCCCGCACAAGCGGTGGAGCATGTGGTTTAATTCGATGCAACGCGAAGAACCTTACCTGGCCTTGACATACTAAGAACTTTCCAGAGATGGATTGGTGCCTTCGGGAACTTAGATACAGGTGCTGCATGGCTGTCGTCAGCTCGTGTCGTGAGATGTTGGGTTAAGTCCCGCAACGAGCGCAACCCTTTTCCTTATTTGCCAGCGAGTAATGTCGGGAACTTTAAGGATACTGCCAGTGACAAACTGGAGGAAGGCGGGGACGACGTCAAGTCATCATGGCCCTTACGGCCAGGGCTACACACGTGCTACAATGGTCGGTACAAAGGGTTGCTACCTAGCGATAGGATGCTAATCTCAAAAAGCCGATCGTAGTCCGGATTGGAGTCTGCAACTCGACTCCATGAAGTCGGAATCGCTAGTAATCGCGGATCAGAATGCCGCGGTGAATACGTTCCCGGGCCTTGTACACACCGCCCGTCACACCATGGGAGTTTGTTGCACCAGAAGTAGCTAGCCTAACAGCAATGAGGGCGGTTACCACGGTGTGGCCGATGACTGGGGTGAAGTCGTAACAAGGTAGCCGTAGGGGAACCTGCGGCTGGATCACCTCCTTAACGAAAAGACGGATTGATTGGTAAGAATCCACAACAAGTTGTTCTTCTGGTATATCGAATGGGTCTGTAGCTCAGTTGGTTAGAGCACACGCTTGATAAGCGTGGGGTCACAAGTTCAAGTCTTGTCAGACCCACCAAGTCTACAACTGAGATTGAGAGATCAAGGTTACAGAAACTTAGATATACAAATCGAAATGATAAGCTGGGGACTTAGCTTAGTTGGTAGAGCGCCTGCTTTGCACGCAGGAGGTCAACGGTTCGACTCCGTTAGTCTCCACCACGAATTCTGATAGAGTTCGAGCTAAAGATTACAGAATTTAGTAAGAGAAAAACCTGAAGGTTTTAATTTTATTAACTTCTGTGATTTAAGTGTCACGGTATTAGTGTGATCCGACGAGGACACATTAACTCATTAACAGATTGGTAAAATTGAGTCTGAAATAAATTGTTCAACTCATTTAATTCAAGATTGACAGTAATGCGTAAGTGTTACGGTTTAATTAAGAATTGAAATGAGAACTAGCAAATTAACTGAATCAAGCGTTTTGGTATATGAATTAGATTGAAGCTGTACAGTGATTAAGTTCACAGTACTTCAAACTGTAAGAGATTGATGAGAAATCATTGATCATGTCTTATTACTACTTGTAGGTAATAACGACTGTTTGGGGTTGTATAGTCAAGTAATTAAGTGCATGTGGTGGATGCCTTGGCAGTCAGAGGCGATGAAAGACGTGATAGCCTGCGAAAAGCTTCGGGGAGGCGGCAAATATCCTGTGATCCGGAGATGTCTGAATGGGGAAACCCACTTACCATAAGGTAGGTATTGCAACATGAATACATAGTGTTGCAAGGCGAACGAGGGGAAGTGAAACATCTCAGTACCCTTAGGAAAAGAAATCAATTGAGATTCCCTCAGTAGCGGCGAGCGAACGGGGATCAGCCCATTAAGTTATATGTGTTTTAGCGGAATGCTCTGGGAAGTGCAACCGTAGAGGGTGATAGTCCCGTACACGAAAGGGCACATATAATGATGACGAGTAAGGCGAGGCACGTGAAACCTTGTCTGAATATGGGGGGACCATCCTCCAAGGCTAAATACTCCTGACTGACCGATAGTGAACCAGTACCGTGAGGGAAAGGCGAAAAGAACCCCTGTGAGGGGAGTGAAATAGATCCTGAAACCGCATGCATACAAGCAGTGGGAGCACCTTCGTGGTGTGACTGCGTACCTTTTGTATAATGGGTCAGCGACTTATATTCAGTGGCGAGGTTAACCGAATAGGGGAGCCGTAGAGAAATCGAGTCTTAATAGGGCGTTTTAGTCGCTGGGTATAGACCCGAAACCGGGTGATCTATCCATGAGCAGGTTGAAGGTTGGGTAACACTAACTGGAGGACCGAACCCACCGTCGTTGAAAAGCCGGGGGATGACTTGTGGATAGGGGTGAAAGGCTAATCAAACTCGGTGATAGCTGGTTCTCCCCGAAAGCTATTTAGGTAGCGCCTCGGACGAATACCATAGGGGGTAGAGCACTGTTTCGGCTAGGGGGTCATCCCGACTTACCAAACCGATGCAAACTCCGAATACCTATGAGTACTATCCGGGAGACAGACTGCGGGTGCTAACGTCCGTAGTCAAGAGGAAAACAATCCAGACCGCCAGCTAAGGCCCCAAAATCATAGTTAAGTGGGAAACGATGTGGGAAGGCATAGACAGCTAGGAGGTTGGCTTAGAAGCAGCCACCCTTTAAAGAAAGCGTAATAGCTCACTAGTCGAGTCGGCCTGCGCGGAAGATGTAACGGGGCTAAAACTATGTGCCGAAGCTGCGGATTTACGCTTATGCGTAAGTGGTAGGGGAGCGTTCTGTAAGCCGATGAAGGTGGATTGAGAAGTCTGCTGGAGGTATCAGAAGTGCGAATGCTGACGTGAGTAACGACAAAACGGGTGAAAAACCCGTTCGCTGAAAGACCAAGGGTTCCAGTCCAACGTTAATCGGGGCTGGGTGAGTCGACCCCTAAGGCGAGGCCGAAAGGCGTAGTCGATGGGAAATTGGTTAATATTCCAATACTTCTGTGTAATGCGATGAGAGGACGGAGAAGGTTAGGTCAGCCTGGCGTTGGTTGTCCAGGTGGAAGACAGTAGGCATGCATCTTAGGCAAATCCGGGGTGCTCTATGCTGAGAGTTGATAGCAAGCTGTACTTGTACAGTGAAGTGGCTGATACCATGCTTCCAAGAAAAGTCTCTAAGCTTCAGTTACACAGGAATCGTACCCTAAACCGACACAGGTGGTCAGGTCGAGTAGACCAAAGCGCTTGAGAGAACTCTGCTGAAGGAACTAGGCAAAATGGTACCGTAACTTCGGGAGAAGGTACGCTGCTGACGGTGATTCTCCTTGCGGGATGAGCTGTTGGCAGCCACAGAAACCAGGCCGCTGCAACTGTTTATTAAAAACATAGCACTCTGCAAACACGAAAGTGGACGTATAGGGTGTGATGCCTGCCCGGTGCTGGAAGGTTAATTGATGGGGTTAGCGTAAGCGAAGCTCTTGATCGAAGCCCCAGTAAACGGCGGCCGTAACTATAACGGTCCTAAGGTAGCGAAATTCCTTGTCGGGTAAGTTCCGACCTGCACGAATGGCATAATGATGGCGGCGCTGTCTCCAGCAGAGGCTCAGTGAAATCGAATTCGCCGTGAAGATGCGGTGTACCCGCGGCTAGACGGAAAGACCCCGTGAACCTTTACTGCAGCTTGACATTGAACTTTGATCTTACTTGTGTAGGATAGGTGGGAGGCTTTGAAGTTGGGACGCCAGTTCCAATGGAGCCATCCTTGAAATACCACCCTGGTAATATTGAGGTTCTAACTCTGCTCCATAATCTGGAGCGAGGACCATGTCTGGTGGGTAGTTTGACTGGGGCGGTCTCCTCCTAAAGAGTAACGGAGGAGTACGAAGGTGCGCTCAGCGTGGTCGGAAATCACGCGTAGAGTATAAAGGCAAAAGCGCGCTTAACTGCGAGACCCACAAGTCGAGCAGGTACGAAAGTAGGTCTTAGTGATCCGGTGGTTCTGTATGGAAGGGCCATCGCTCAACGGATAAAAGGTACTCTGGGGATAACAGGCTGATACCGCCCAAGAGTTCATATCGACGGCGGTGTTTGGCACCTCGATGTCGGCTCATCTCATCCTGGGGCTGAAGCAGGTCCCAAGGGTATGGCTGTTCGCCATTTAAAGAGGTACGCGAGCTGGGTTTAGAACGTCGTGAGACAGTTCGGTCCCTATCTACCGTGGGCGCTGGAAATTTGAGAGGATCTGCTCCTAGTACGAGAGGACCAGAGTGGACGAACCTCTGGTGTACCGGTTGTGACGCCAGTCGCATCGCCGGGTAGCTATGTTCGGAAGGGATAACCGCTGAAAGCATCTAAGCGGGAAGCCTACCTCAAGATAAGATTTCCCTAGGAATTTATTCCTCTAAAGAGCCGTTCGAGACTAGGACGTTGATAGGTTGGGTGTGGAAGCATAGTGATATGTGAAGCTGACCAATACTAATTGCTCGTGAGGCTTGACTATACAACACCCAAGCAGTTGTATATAAAGCTCAATCGATTCATAAAACAGCAAAACAGCTTGATTAAGTTAAGCAAAACGCTAAAATGAACCGCTTAAAGTAAGACTCAACAAACCAATTTGTTAATAACTCATTTGGTACAAAAGTACGGCACACTCAAGTGATTAAGACCCGAAAATGTCCATAACAGTTGTGCTGGCGACCATAGCAAGAGTGAACCACCTGATCCCTTCCCGAACTCAGAAGTGAAACCTCTTAGCGCTGATGGTAGTGTGGGGTTACCCATGTGAGAGTAAGTCATCGCCAGCTCATTATTCAAAACACCCCCAACCTAACA
>NZ_JBTKVD010000031.1:0-5605 GCF_054454555.1 Acinetobacter sp. ANC 4636
GCCCGTCATGGGCCTTCTGAGTATCTGCTTAACATAAAATTCTTATACGCAGCCCAGATGTTAAAACCTGATTAAAGGGTCTGTTTTTTATCAAACATATTTTCATGTGCTAAATGACATCAAAAAAAGAGTTTTTTTAGTTTTCATGTGCTAAATGAAAAATTAAATAACATAAGATGCTGTTTTTAAATGATTTATTAATTTTTAAAATAGGACTAAATTCAGTCAAAAAGATAGTAGATAATAAATATTCAAAAACACTAAAATTAAAATTATATTAAATATCAATATATTAAATAAAAACCATGTTTTGAATTTTGAAACAATTTTAGTGCAATTTATAAAAAATATTTTTCACTATTTAATTGTGTAAATAAATCAATAACTTGAATTTTAAAAACATGTTTTTATGTGATAAATGACGATCAAAAATAGCATTTGCCTAGTTTTCATGTGATAAATCGCGTTGACAATTACATATTAGAGAGTCGTTCAAATGCTTTCTGATGACGAATTAATATCTTTTCTGTCAATAATTTAATGATCTTTTCTCCTTCCAGTCCTGACAGATCAAGAGTTTTTGTCGCTTTAATTTTTGGTCGATCAACAATCTCAACGCCATATTTCTTCATTTTAAACCTTTTTAGAAATAGTAGAATTTCAAACTCAAAAAAATCGCTGAAAGTATTGCAGTTACAGCGATACCGCCTACTTTATTGCCTATTCTATTTTTAGAAAATAGGAAAAAACCCACTCCGACTGCCATAAAAAATCCAACGGCCAAAGAAATTCGGCCTTGAGATGGTTCAACATTAAAGATTGAACCTATGACCAATTCAAAAAAAAGAGCCGTCGCAAAAAAGACAGTGAATGCTAGACCAGCCACGATAAAGCCACTGGAGAAATCTTTAAAAAACACATTATCTTTTTGCATGAAAACACACCATTTCTTTAAAACTGTTGGCTAAACGTTTGTTTTTAATAATGTAACTGGGTACTTCAAGTTTAATCGGTGATTTACGATTAAAGTAAGAGAGGTACAGTGTAAGAATGGTTCGATTTAAGTTAAAAATATCCTGACGAACCCCACGGAATCGAGATAAAAGCCATAATTTCTGCAATTCTTTCTGTACCGCTTCATCCTGCACAAGGGGCTGCTTAGAATTTTTCTGATGTTTCTTAAAAACATCTGTGATCTGTCCTTTTTTCAGCTCGATAAACTTTTTATGCAATCGCCACGTCCAGCCCTGAGCCTGTGTTTGAGGAATCTTTTTTTGTTTGCGCTGTTCAGCCGTATAAGGGATCTGTGCCAGTTCATATACTGGCACTGAATCCAGATGTTTCTCAGAAATTTTGTTCGGTACACTGTGATAGATCAGACGGTTTTTTCTCTCTAAAACCGATGAAAACTGCTCTATCTCTGATTTATCCAAATCGTATTCACGTTGTAAAACTGCACCACAGATGAAGGCAATGCCACGCATCTCTTTCGGCATGGTACACATCAAACAAAGCCTAATTTTCTCTGCCGAATACAAACTCTGATTGAGGAGCACAATTAAATCGACTACGGGTTTTTTCTGCAGACGATAGTTTCTTTGCCGTGCCGTTTGGTCAAGCGCATAGCGTTGTGTGAATTTTTGAATAACACTTTCAGCCCGATTAAGAGGCACATCAATTTGACAAAAATACTCGGAACCCAAGCTGACACGATCAAGAATATCTCTTAAATACTCATCCGTTTTTACACAAAAATAGATCATCGCCACGCCTTCAAAATATGGTAATCCTATCGGGTAAATATAGCGCATTTTCTAGAAAATTAGTAATCCTATCGGAAGCCTTTTAAATCGTGTTTTATAAGCCTGCGGAGCAGGCAATTTTTCAGGTGATGGTAATTGAATATATGGTTGTTCCTTGCGATTTGCGTTTAGCACAGTTTCTGCTATGCTGAGGGTGTTCAAAACGATTCATTTTGAGTTGGTCACAACTTAAAACGTGTTGAACCGTGATCCGAGCGCAATCGGAGCAATCCCCCCTGAAGATTTCACAGCTGATCGCTGACACATTCATTTTTTAAAAATGCTTTGTGCTCTTTCGTCATGTCTGTATCCGAAAAATTTGCTGATATTTTTTTCACAAATTCTTAAATCAGTTCTCAAACTTCTTGAGCACGATCACAAAGCGTTATGCGGAACTTACCTTTTTTCATCGGTGAGTTACCGCCACCGATGACGTTTTTTCACTTTATTGAACTGAAAGACGAACTAACCATTCGTTGATCGGTGAAGCTGCATGCGAGGGAAACCCAGCTGGTGCGGCTACGAAGAGGGCTTTAGGGTGAAACTCCCTATTTCTACTCAATCTAATTCCATTTTAATTTTGGCGTTGTTGGGCGACACGGACACGGAAACTACGGTGACGTAGATCAATCCTGTCTTACTTGAAGGTGAGCGATAAAGCATAGGATGTGCTTGAGCGTTAATAACCTCGCTTCAATCTGGGTAACTTGATTGTGGCGACTGTACTGGTGGGCTGTGAAGATAGAGAAAAACTATCCGATGTTGCAGTGAGAACCACTGACGAACATTCGGCACTTGTAAATACATAAGCAAGGTTGATTGGATAGCTTAAGCCAGTAACGGCATGATGCGTAAAACCGCAAGCATGCTGTACAGAAAATTTTGAATGCACGATTAAAGCTAAAGAGTCTTAACCCAATGCCAACCTAGAGCTTGGAACAACTGCTAGGGAAACATCAGGATGATATGGGTGAGCATAACGAATAGACTTGAGCGAAAGCAAGAAGTCGGGCATCAAAATGACAAGTAAGAATAACGTGGGAAGTTCGCTAAGATACTATTTTTGATAGATTTATTAGTTGGTGACTGTTAAATGAAAATAGCCTTATCTTAGAGGATGGGAGAGTAGTTGATTAAAGCGGCTGTATAAGTCGGGAGCATTGATATGCGAGACGTAATAAAAACTCAAGCATATTGGTGAGTAATGAAAGACTGCGCCGATTAATAGTTCGGTACTGTGAAAAAATAGCAATTGTGGTGATTGCGGAGAGTTGGTAGCTCTCAAAAAAGTTGTGATTAAGCTGGAACTTTCTGACTTAGTTGAATGTTTGTAATTAAATAAATGTGTTTTTCAAACACTAGGTATTACTTAAAACCTAATATCATTTTTTAACCTTAAAACCTGCACACATAAGTGTGCAGGTTTTTCCTTAACCCTGAAATGCGCTGATTTACGTTTTAAGGCCACTTTTTAAAATTATAACCACACCCTAATAAAGACATTGTAAACAGGCTAAAAACGCGAATATAAGCCTCTCAATCGTAAATTTAGAGCGAGTGTCTACGAGCGACCAATGAAAATTCGCGCCTAGACTCCCTGAAAAACAGCTTTTTAGGCTGTGAAGCCTAAATAAGCGTAAATCACATGCAGAAAATTGAGCCTAGATCGAGCGGAGCGAGTAAAAAAGCTTTATGAGCGAAGCGAATTCCGAGTTGCTCTTGCCTTTGCTTTTTCTCAAAGTCACAACTGGAAGAGCCAAAAAATTGCCCCACGAATCGAGCGAAAGCGAGATTCAATAGAGTTTGAGCGGAGCGAAAACCAAGGGCAATTTTTCATTCCCAGTGCTTTTAATTATTTTTAAGTTTTTAAATGCTTTTAAAAAGAGTGAAACCCTTTAATAGAAAGCTTTTCAAGGGTTATATATGGTGGTTTACCTACCAATATATGGTGGTTTACCTACCAATATATGGTGGTTTACCTACCAATATATGGTGGTTTACCCACCAATAGTGGGTAAAAAAATATTATTCAATAAATGGTATTGATATTATCAACCAACAAATATACATTAACCAACATCAGCAACGGAGCCAAAAATATGTCAAAGACAAAATTTAAAGGAAAAAATAATATGCTCGTTGTAAAAGATAATGCATTAATTGGCGCAAGCTATAATTTAGATGTTGTTGAACAGCGCTTAATTTTACTGGCCATTGTAGAAGCAAGGGAAACTGGCAAAGGAATTAATGCAAATGATGCATTAACCATTCACGCATCAAGTTACATACAACAGTTTAATGTAGAAAGACAAACAGCCTACCAAGCCCTTAAAGATGCTAGTAAGGATTTATTTGCACGACAGTTTAGCTATCAAGAGCTGTCGGCTAAAGGTAATCCGACCACAATCACAAGTCGTTGGGTTTCACAGATTGGCTATACGGATGAAGAAGCCAGCGTACAACTAATATTCTCACCTGCGGTAGTACCTCTAATCACACGATTAGAACAGCATTTCACTAGCTACGAAATGAAACAGGTAGCAAAGCTTTCGAGCAAATACGCTATGCGCTTGTACGAACTACTAATTGCATGGAGAAGTGTTGGTAAGCTAGAAATTAGCATAGAGGCAATTCGCAACAAATTAGGTTTATCTGTAAGCGAATATAAAGTGATGGGCGATTTCAAGAAAAGTGTCCTAGACCTTTCTGTTAAGCAGATTAATGAGCATACAGATATTAAAGTCACTTATGAGCAACATAAAAAAGGGCGTTCTATTTCGGGCTTTTCATTTAGTTTTAAACAAAAGAAATCAGCCAATAAACCAATCGAAAGTAAAAGAGATCCGAACACGTTAGATATCTTCTCTAAAATGACAGGTGCCCAACGTCATTTGTTTGCCAATAAACTGGCGGAGTTACCTGAAATGAGTAAGTACTCTCAGGGGACTGAAAGCTATCAACAGTTCGCTGTACGCATTGCTGAGATGCTTCAAGATCAAGAAAGGTTTAAAGAACTATATCCTTATCTTCAAAAGTTAGGCTTCAATGCAGCCTGAATTATAGACTTGATCATTTGTCTATTAGACAGTCTAATAGACAACAACTTTTGACAAGATTAGGCATAGTTTTACACCATGAAAAGTCTTTCAGTTCTTGAATTATCTAAGCTTTATAACATAAATAGACAAACAATTTACAATCATATAAATAAAGGAATTTTAAGTAAAAATTCTGATAATAAGATTGATTTAGCTGAAGCTATTCGAGTATTTGGTGAACCTGTAAGAAAACAGGATGTAAAAGAACCTGTAAAAGTAGACAGTCCAAATTCGGCAGAAGTTTTACTGCTTAGACAGCAGATAGACATACTAAAAAATCAGCTCGATGATGCAAAAGATAGGGAGTCGTTCTATCAGAATCAGATTGAAACAATGCAACGTCTTTTAGAGGCTCCAAAACCTCATATCCCAGCGTCTATTGACCCTGAGCCTACTCAGACTGAGCAAATGACAGAGGAAAAAGAAGAAGTCATTGCCATGCCGCAGAAAGAACCGGATACGAGTGAAAATAAGCGCATTCTAGTACTGGAGCACGTAGAACCGGAGCAGCCGAAAAGAGGGTGGTTGAGCCGGTTTTTCTTGCCGAATGGCTAAGAAGCTTGTTTAGGTGTACTAATCAAAGTTGTGAAACTTTGATCAAAGAATAGGCGTGGAACGTGAAGAATCAATAAAAAGCCGATCTAGTGCGCTGAACCCTAGAGCGGCTTTGACTAAGATATTGATGCTTATAGGAAAATTTCAAGC
>NZ_JBTKVD010000032.1:0-5528 GCF_054454555.1 Acinetobacter sp. ANC 4636
ACGGCATAAGTAGGAGTACTGGCGAGTAACAACATAAAAATGAATAGTTTTTTATTATTCATCATATAGATGTTGGAAAACATATTAATTAGTTTTTAAGTATAAAGTTTGCGGCATATTACCAAAATATTACAAACATTACACAAATAATTTAAATTGTGGATTTTTTATGAGTAAAAAAACAACAATATATAATTTTTTTATTTTTCCAAATGATAAATATTATAACAACTAATAAAAAATTAAAATACATTAAAAAAACATGTAAAATATTAAATTAATTATTGTTTTCAAACAATTTTATTTAATATATTAAATTTTATTTATTTTTGTTTTTAAACAAAAAAATAGGGTATTCACATCACAACCTCACCTAAAAATTACTTGAAGTGTTTAATCCACACAAAATCATCAAATCTCGCACCTTTTAAAAATTGTTTAATACAAATATTAAATAACCCAATTAAGATATGAAAATCTATAAAATTAATCTTTTTAATACATGTATTAAAAAACTAAAAAACATGTTTTTAACATTAAATTTTTTAGAAATTATGGTTTCATATTGATCCACTATCAATATTTTTTCACATCCATCCAAAAATAGTTTTTTGAATAAAAGCATTAATTAAAACATATCCGAACTCAAAAAGCTTTAAGGCAGTAGCTTCAATTACTTTCAATTCTTCAAGGAAAATCTTCACAGTATTTTTACGACCTAATTTGATATGAATGACTACTTATCTGTTTAATTTTTTTTAAATATTACTTGCTATTTTCCAACTCTCAAGATTCAATACGCCGCTTAATCAAACCAACTCAACAATAAATAATAATCATCATGAACTTTAAAAACTTATTCACCACCCTATTTTTCGTGCCTACCATCGCTTCAGCCAACACCTGCCACACAAAGTCGGACGCCCTAATAAAAGACCTGTACAAAACCTTTCCTGTGGATGGATCCAATACAACACAAGATGCAAGCCCTGCACTACTCAATCAATTCTTTTCCAAAAAGCTATCCAACCTCATTATCAAAGATGAAAAATGCGCAGAAAAAATACAGGGACTCTGTAATATTGAATTTAATATTTTGACTGCTGCTCAAGATGACCCAGACCAAAACAAATATAAAATATTACAAAGTGCCAAGACACTGGTAACAGTTCGACTTGAATATGACCATATCCCTAAATTTTTAAACTTTAAAATCAGCTCAAACTCTAGATGCCTGTTGATTGAAGACATTGAATACGTCGATGACCAATTGAGTTTATTAGAAATATTAAATAGAAAAGTTCCATAATGGGAAAATTTATGAAATTAGCAAAAACTTTTTTGTGTATTGTGATTGGGATTTTTATTCCATTAGTTGTATCCGCACTCTTATTATTATTTAGTTCTTTTATTTGGATCTTTTTACAGCATTATGAAAATTTCGTAATTAATCCAGATAGTATTTTTTATGCAAGAACTTTCTCCTTGCTTTTATTGGGGTCTGTATTTTTTTCTGGGATTCAATCTATTCTTTATAGTTTAATTATGAACCTATCTGTTTTACCAAAGATGAAGAAAACTCAAGACGTCCTATTGGTAAGTACAATATTAGGTGGATTATCTGGAACATGTATTTTTGTTTTTAATCTAATTTTCGATCGAAGTTTTCATTTTAGCTTTACCTATTTATATATTATTTTATTGGGTCTTGCCGTTGGTACAATTTCTGGATATTTACTGTTAAAAATTAGATCTTTTCTCTTCTAATTTTTAGAATGAATAACACTATTTTAAATTTAAAATAAAACAAAAGTACATGTATTAAACAAGTAAAAAAACAAGTGTACTACTTGTTTTTTACAACATTAAATTTTTCAGAAACTATTGATTTATATTCATCTTTACCAACAATTTTTTCACACTTTGCTAAAATTATTTCACGAATAAAAGCATTGATTGATGTGTCACCAAGCTCAGAAAGCTTTGAAACGGCAGCCTCAATTGCTTTTAGCTCTTCAGGGAAAAGTGGTACGGTAATATTACGACCTTGCTTCGTGCGTGAACGCTCACGATTACTTAAAGTGTTTGGCTCTAGCTCAACCTCACTCTTATTTCGAGTGGTGATTTTCTTAGTCTTAGACTCTGGAGCTTTTACATCTGAGTTTGCATCTTCAATAAAAGCTGTTTTCTCTCGGGCACGTTTAAATCTATCCAAGTCAGCCATAATTAAAGTACCTCAATCAAAAATTCATTAAACTCATCTTTTGCTTTACTACTGCTCATTTCAGATACAGATTTCGCCTCCACAATCGCATCACGGAATTGCTTACGATCCTTAATCACAGTTTGCAAAAGTTTAAAATTTGGATAGTCAGCAAGATATGCTTTGGCTTGTTCAATCTCACTGCTTTTCGGGTTGGTTGGCGCTTTATTAATGACAATGTATGCTTCAAGCGTTGGGTTATCTATTTTGACTTTTTGAATCTTATCTTCCAAATAAGGAATCACTTCCAGATCCAACAAACTTGCCTGAGTAGGTACAACCAACTTGTCTGTTACCAATAATGCTTCACGAAAAACGGCACTGTTGCAAATAGAGATTTGAGTAGATGTGTTCCCTTTAAAAAGTACTTAGAGACCAAAAACTCTATTCACAAGATACACTTCACCCTCGGGCTGACCATAATAAAATGATGAAGCTTGCCCTTTACGGAGTGCTCTCATCACTTCAATACCTTTAATTGTGGCATAAGCCGTCTTCATGGATTTGAAGCCTAATGTGGCTCTGAGGATGCGTTTTAGCTTGCCATGATCACATTCAATCACGTTATTCTTGTACTTAATCTGCCTATGCTCAAGATCTGGTGGGCATTTTCCTTCCCGTTTTAATCGTGATAAAGCACAACCATAGGTCGGTGCTTTATCTGTATTGATCACCCTTGGAATTTGCCATTTCTTCACATTATTGAAAATCTTTCCAAGAAAACAATAGGCTGATTTGGTATTGCGTCGAGAAGAAAGATAAAAATCAATCGTATATCCACGTTGGTCAACTGCACGATACAAATAAGCCCATCGCCCGTTCACCTTTACATAGGTTTCATCAATATGCCATGAACTCAGCTCTTTAGGCTTACGCCAATACCAGCGTAAGCGTTTTTCTATTTCAGGAGCATAACGTTGAACCCAACGATAAATCGTCGTGTGATCAACATACACACCACGTTCAGCGAGCATTTCCTGAAGTTCACGATAGCTAATGCCATATTTACAATACCAGCGCACGGCCCAAAGAATGATTTCACCCTGAAAATGTCGACCATGGAAAGGATTCATATACTGAACTTTTAGCTAAAAGGGTATTTAGCTTATCATCTATGGCTATTTGCAACAGTGCCGCTTGTAATTCCTCGAATGTGCTATACAGCTTTTTCCTAAATGTAATCTGATAAAACTCCTGCAAGATGGCACTGTTGCAAATAGAGATTTGAGTCAATGATGTTACCGTTAAAAAGTACTTAGAGACCAAAAACTCTATTTACCAGATACACTTCACCCTGATCCTAGAGAGTATCGTGGACAGCGAGTCCCTCTAAAAGCTCTTAAAATATTGCTGCTCAAATGCTGCAGGGCTTAACTAGCCATTGGCAGAATGCCTTCTGATTCGATTGTAGTAAACTTCAGTATATTCAAACAAGACCGAGTTCACACTCCCGAACAGTCCTGTAATAAAGCATCTAATAGACTCTTAACTTCATCCTTAGATAACTCAAATTCTTCCCCCATATCCATCGCTACTAAAATCATAAGTTTTTCAGATGCAAAAGTTGATAATTCCAAAGCATAGTCATTATAAATTTCCATAGCCTTACTAGATACTTGTACTGGATCGTAATTTTGAAATACAAAATCTTTCAATTTAGATAATTCTCTATTTAAATCGTTGCTCAATTTATTTAGCTCCCATCTGTATTTCTTTTCCTGTTGGTGGGTAATGCTGCCCAATTACTGGTTGTCCATTTATTGATTTTGGATGTACTCTGATTATATTGCCACTATGATCATAACTTTCCATCCATTGTCTAACAGTCCCAGTTTTAGGATTATATTCTGTCACAAAAGAAGCCCCCCTTGTTGGACCATCTTTAGCTGCAGCGACTTCTTTATTGTAATATCTAACTCTCCCATCAGGTAACGTTTTTGTTACTTCAGCCATTTTTTGAGCTTTTTCTAATCCCGAAAGTTTCCTATTTAATGCATCCTGCGCATTCACGTTTGTTGCTTTAAAAGCATCATCTCTATAAATATTATTTTCAATTTTTGCCCCTGCTTTTTCTACAGCTTTTTCAGCAGTCTTGGCATCTTTATATACAGCTATTAATTTTTTCGTACCCTTTAAAACAACACCAACACCTTTTCCAATAGGAATTAATTCATATGGCTCAGTAGGGATCAATACTAGCGCTGTTTCTTTTAAAATTTGAATCCCTTCTTTTCTTATGTATTGTCCACATGCTGGATCACTTGGACTTAAGCCCAATATGGCACAAGTATTCTTATACATTGTGTCTGAATTGTTCTTGGCATTCTGATAATCTTTAATTGAATCAATATTATTCTCTACTGCATTTTGTCCAACAACTCCAGCAATCTGTGCATTAAACGTAGAATCTCCAACAGTTCCTCCAACAACTGCTCCTATCGCAGCAGTTAAATCTCTAATTTGAGTTTTAACATTTTCAGGTAATAAATTCGGATCAAACTCTCCTGTAAGAGGATTAATTGCGGTACGACCATCATTGTATTGGTTGGAGAAATAATTCGCTGCGGCTTCACTTGCAACGGCTGCACTGCCTCCAGCCGCTGGATCTCCATTATTAACATACGCCAATACAGCCCCAAGGATCGCATGTGAAGCTAATTGGGCAGCGGTATTTTTATCTTCACCATGCCCAAAGGCTTCACCAATTAACTGAGATCCATAAGGTGCTAAAGTATTAGTGACCACTTGCAAGTCAGTCTGCCCACCTAATGCTCCTGTAATCGCAGTCGTGACAGCATTTAAAGCTCGACTCTTATCTCCTCCTATTCCCCATGCCTGTGCTTCATCTGAAATATATTGATACTCAATAAAATGGTCTAATAAAAACTTCTGTTTATCTAGATCAGTAGTTTTTGATTGATATTCTTCCCAATCTGCTCCACCTTTTTCTTTCAATTCAGCTATTGCATTTTTTTCAGCATTTTTCTTCACTTCCTCAGCTTCAATCTGCTGATTCTGACTATATGTTCTCGTCGCCGCCACAATTGTTGATGTAGCAGCAGCAACAGTTTTTTGTTTATCGAGGATCTCTTGCAGGTTAGGTAAGGTTTCAAGCTGTCGGTTTGCCGTTGCTATATCGCTATGTATACCCAGTTCTTCAACTGTTGTTGTCTTACCACCAATTGTGATATTACCTGCACTTAATGTGGCATAGGTTGTACTGCTATCCTTATCAGACTCATATTGAGGTAAACTTGGGCTAAAG
>NZ_JBTKVD010000033.1:0-4257 GCF_054454555.1 Acinetobacter sp. ANC 4636
CAAGCGTTTCGCATAACGTGCATTATGTTAATTTTAGAATATCTTACCAAGGGTTTTGAAAATCACTAGCTTGTGCATTAGCAAAAAGGTCCTCTATTAAAAAATAATCAGACTCATATTTGCTTGTATTGAAAACATAGTCTTGGTTCCTCATTTTATCGGTATAATAAACATAAAAAAAAGGTATGGTTAAATCTTCATCAAAGTAATATCTAACTCTAATATTAAAATTTCTATGATCATATTCGACCATTTGAGGATCAGAATATATTTCCCAAATTAATTCACCATTAATAGTTTTGGATCTTAAATCTTTTATAAAATCTATGAATTTAGTGGGAATCATATGTGTGCACTTCTTTCTCAACAACCGAGCGTAATACCATTATTTCATTAATTAAATCTGTTTTATAGATTGATGCAAGGCTCACTTTGCCTTTATGTGCAAGAATAATCAGTTTAGACTCTAGTTTATCTATTCTTTGTCCTATTGCTTTTGTAGCAATATATTCCATCAACCATTCTTTATCTTCTAAGTCTGGCGTTTTTATCAATAGATCTACCTTTGCAGCATGTTCTGGGGCTACCGATGGATCTACCTTTGCATTATGTTCTGGGGCTACCGATGGATCTACCTTTGCAGCATGTTCTGGGGTTACCGATGGATCTACCTTTGCAGCATGTTCTGGGGCTACCGATGGATCTACCTTTGCAGCATGTTCTGGGGCTACCGATGGATCTACCTTTGCAGCATGTTCTGGGGCTACCGATGGATCAATATTTTTAGGGCCTTTATCAAAATCTTTAATTATTTTTTGGTAACCACTATGTTTCAATAAAATTTTTCGAAAAATTTTAAAATTTAGATATGCATCTGTATAAGAGTCCGAATAGATATCTTCTGTAAGGCTACTTAGTAAATTCATACAGTGTTGATTATCATAGTCATTTACTGCTTTTATTAAGGAATTTTTTACACTTTGGCTGCTTCTAACACTTCTTGTAGTTTCAATAAATGTAAGTATGAGACCAACAGCTGTCATCACAGTTCCATAATAAGAAACTATATCAAGAGGCTCTGCACCAGTTATTTTTACTTTATCTGGAGAGAAAATTGTAGCTATCAGAAATGCCTCTATAAAAGTAAGAATATATATAAGAATAATGTTTGAGGATTTCAAATCCGATAGGAAGGGGAACTTATCTTTAAAATAGTATTCAATTATAGGAGTAAATGATAATCCTATAATTATAATAAGGATTATGATCGCAACAACACTCATCATTCTTACTTTTAATTTAATAAAAATAGTATTTTAATGATTTTCAGAGAATCTTGCTCTTCTTTCTTGATGTTGATGTAATAAACAATTACCACCTATTTAACATAATAGAGCTTATACGAAACGCACTTTAAAATATTATTGTTTTTCATATAGTTAAAATTTTTTGATCAACCTCAAAAACCGTAAAAAGCCTACTTAGAAACAAGTCGGCTTTTTTATGAGCAGGTTTGATACTTCTTGCCAATAAAATCGATCAATGTTTAATCAAAATGACGCGTTGTTGTGATTTATCAAGCCATCCACGGCCGAAACAATCCCCAATTTCTGCGGACAACTCTTGGGATAAAAAGTGGTCAGACTTGTACGTTTTGGCGCACATCCATTCAGGTGCTTTGCGTCTATACCATTTTTCATCAATTTCCTATTATGAGGACATAGAGAGCAGGATGCTCCAGATAAGAATAAGAAAAGACAGCAATGGAGAATGCAGGTACGACAGGAGTTATACCTAACGCATCAAATACGAAAAAGCCCGACAGGATGTCGGGCTTTTTTATGTCTTGAATCTGGATTTCGTAGATGAGATTTTATGTTAAATAAAAAAAGCCTACCTTTGGCAGACTTTTTTTAAATCTTAAGTTTCTTTAGGTTTAAACTTTTTATTTTTTAATAAATACCAAATATTAGATGGTAATAGATCTTGTCGATTAGAAGCATTTTCTGCACATAAAAAGACTAGGTGATTGGAAGTAGTGCGTATATATTTCCATGATTTCTATATATTAGAAAAGATTCTTGCTGTTTTAGCAGAGAATTTAAATTACGTTTCAATATACTTGAATGTAAGCAATGATCAAAATTCTGATATCTATTGATGTAACTATTAAACCCATTATCAGAGATTAACCACTTTAAGTAGTGGTAGTTTTTAGATGATTGATAGTCTTGCGCCAAATTGATATCAATCCACCTTAAAAGCTCAATAAACTTATTATGAAGTAGGTTTAATCTTTGAAAAGTCTCAATTTTATTCGTTGTTTTTGTCGCTATAATAGTCCCTTTTTTCTCTGCAGATGTAGGAATCTCATCATAAAGATCAGGTAATTTCCATAGAGGTTCATGATGTGCAATTCTATTCCTAAACTCATTTAATAGTTCGAGCCTGTTAGATACTTGTTGTACGTTGTCAACATTAAGCCAGGGGTTAGAGGCTGTTGCTGGAGAACTTCGATAATTGGCTATAAATGATTTGGTTAAACGATGATTTGGGAAAATATTGCTTAATTGCTGATCCCATGGCATGGATGAGTTTTTAGGAATTAATGAACACCAAAAACCAAGTGTTAAGCCTGCAACTAAATCATCAGGAAATATTGAAATTCTGAGAGGACCTCCTGATCTATGATGAGTTTTATCTAGTACTTTTTGTAAGCTTTTTTTTTCAAGTAATCTAGTTTCATACCAATTACATGAATCAACAGTCCCAAGCGTTGGAACATTCTGATATCTGAACGAGGATCTTTGTGGTACATATTTTGTAATAACTTGTTCTTTTTGAATACTATGGAAGTGATTACTTAAGGTTAGGTGGAATCTATTTCTTAGAATGATTTCAATGAGATTAATTACTTTGAAAAAGGTAACTGATACTGTTTCATTCCATTGATAACAAGCAATTAATTCTTCTGAAGATAGATGAGAACCAAAATAGTTTTTATAAGAATTAATTCTTGAATGAGATATAGAATTAAAAAATGCTGCACTGTCCGAAATTTGCATTAAAAATTAGCCTGTTACAAAAAACTATTGTTTATTGAGTTAATAATAGCTAATATTACGTTGTAGGCGCACATAACGCTAACTACTAAGTCCCCTTTTTAGCAGATTTAGTGGGTTATTTGACGCAATGAATTCAAAAGGCAGCTAGCAATAGCTGCCTTTTCTTATTTGGTACCTTTTACTCTAAATTTCTTTGTTATTCACAAGTAGAAATATCCTACCTAATAATTAAATAGAAACTATTTCACTTCAACTTTTTCTATAAAGCTTTCTTTCTCTTTGGCTTTTTTCTTTCTTTCTTCATAGTCATTGACTGCTAGGTCATATAGCTCTGGGAATATAGAGACATGCCATACTCTTCCAAGATCAGATTCCTTATTTACCCTTCCACAGTAAATACCTAAAAACTTCCATATACTTTTATTTGCAGCTGTATGCTGTGTGATTTTACCTTTTTCTAAGTCAATTGTTCGGTATGTCCCTTTACGGAAAGCTACTACGGCAGAACCGGATTGTCCTTGTCTCGTTCTACAATCAATTAAAAAAACAGGATTATCTTTATTAATAAGTCCTAATTCTTGTGCCAAAAAGCCTGTTGACCAAATTGGAAACTTTCCATAAGTAGTCAGCCCAAAAGGAAAACCAATAACACTAACTGTTTCAGATGGAACGATATCTAATGGCGCATCATCTAAATCTAAGTCTAAGTAATATGGGAGAGTTCTAACATCCGATCCCCATTCTAGGTTTAGGGCAACAACATCAACATGACTACCTAGCGTAGGGTGTTCATACCAATATTTTGTACCATCATCTCTATAAAGAGGTAGTTTTATCGGAAGCCATTCCCCTATAGCCTCATCTAAGTTTTTATGAAAATAAATAACGATATGGGTTGGTTCAGCTGCAGTTGGACTGATGTGCTTACCGTCTATTGGATTTTTTCCTGTTACATTATGTTTGTTAGTAAAAAATACACATCTTTTTTCTTTATCTCTTGCTACAAGAAACCCTGTTCCATTTGCTAAAAGAGTTTCCTCAAAATACATTTCAATATATAAGCTCTTTGATGAAAGCACTTCTAATGGAAATGATGGACTATCAAAACTAAACATATTTATCCCATTATTTTTAAATAATAATTACTTAGATTTGCTAAAATTAACATAATACACCTTATACGAAAGGCCCG
>NZ_JBTKVD010000034.1:0-2761 GCF_054454555.1 Acinetobacter sp. ANC 4636
TTTTAGCCCAAGTTTACCTCAGTATGAATCGGATCAGGATAGCAGTACAACCTACGCCACATTAAGTGCAGGTAATATCATAATTGGTGGTAAGACAACAACAGTTGAAGAGCTGGGCATACATAGCGATATAGCAACAGCAAACAGACAGCTTGAAACCTTACCTAACCTGCAAGAGATCCTCGATAAACAAAAAACTGTTGCTGCTGCAACATCAACAATTGTGGCGGCGACGAGAACGTATAGTCAGAATCAGCAGATTGAAGCTGAGGAGGCGAAGAAAAATGCAAAGCAAAAAGTACTTGATGATTTGAAGTTAAATAACAATCAAGCATATGAATATTATGAAACTTTAAGCCCAGCTAAACAGAATGAGTATTTAAGTTATCTTTCATCTGATTATGCAGATGCAAGTCAAAATGCACAAGACTGGGGTATGGGGGGAGATAAGAGCCGTGCCTTAAATGCTGTCACGATTGCCATTACAGGTGCATTGGGTGGACAGACTGACTTGCAAGTCGTCACTAATACTTTAGCACCTTATGCAGCTTACAAGATTGGTGACCAATGGGGACATGGTGAGGACAAAAATACCGCAGCACAGCTTACAGCTCATGCAATATTAGGCGCTACACTTGCTTATATTAATGGTGGAGACCCCGTAGCAGGTGGTAGTGCAGCCGTGGCATCTGAAGCAGCAGCAACGTATCTGACTAATCAATATAAAGACAATTCAGCATATCAAAATGAGAAAGGCGAATTTATTCCGAATCTATTGCCAGAAGATGTGAAGACTAAAATTCGAGATCTAACGGCAGCAATTGGTGCCGTTGTTGGAGGAACAGTTGGAGATTCGGCATTTAATGCTCAGATAGCAGGAGTTGTAGGACAAAATGCAGTTGAGAATAATCGAGATATGCCTGCTGATAGTAAGTTGGCTATAAAAAGGGTAGAGGAAGCAAGAGCTCATGCTTGTGGTTCAGTTGGATTACCATCGAATTCACCAGCTTGTAGTCAATATTTACGAAATCAAACGGCTGTTATATTAAAATAATTTAGTGGATTAACTCTAGATATGCTGCCAGTAATTGGTACTATCAAAGGTTATGTGGAAGCTGAGACGGTTGGAGATTATATTTTCGAGACAGTTGGTCTTATACCAGGCGCTAAGATATTAGAAAAGCTTAATGCAGCAAGAAAAGCCTTTGAAGCAGCAAAAGAAGTAAAAGACGTAGCCAAAATGAAAGAAGCTTTGAATGATGCTGTACAAGCATGTTCAGGAAGTGCTTGTTTTACTGCGGGTACTTTAGTTGAAACCAATCAAGGTTTAAAAGCAATAGAAAAATTTGTAGGTGGGGAACTGGTTTGGGCTAGAAATGATAGAACTCTCAAATACGAATATCGACCTGTCATTGCAACTAAAATCACGAGGGATCAACCAATCTTTAATGTTGTGATTCGAGATCAATATGAAAGAGAAGAGATCCTTGAAACTACAGCAGAGCATCCATTCTGGATTAAAGGTTTAGGTTGGCTAAAAACTTCATTATTACAATCAGGTATGATTTTACTCGATCGGAATAATAATGAACTAAAGGTTGTAAGCCAAGCACTTATCCCAAATAAAGTTGAAACTGTTTATAATATTGAGGTTGACGGTTTCCATACCTATCATGTAGGTGAGCTAGGTACGTGGGTTCATAATGCGAACTGTTGTGAGATAAAACAAAATATTCAGAATATTGAGAAAAACTATGGGTATGCCGGTGTACATGCCTTAAATAGACACGGAGCAGGTACGACATTAGAGCAACAGAAATATAGAGCTAAGACTGGCATTCCTCCAGATCAGCCCAATAAATTAGCAAATATTAAAGATCCTAGAAATTTACCAGATGCTACAAGATTTTTATCTAATAAAGATCTTGAATATGCTTTACAGCAGGCCCTTAAATCACCTGATAAGGAAAAGGGTATTGTAGAAATTGATTTTGGACGAAAAATCGGGGAAGGTTATTATGGTGGTGGAAGAGTATATGCAGAATCTTCAAAAGCAGTTGTTATTTTTGATAAAAAAACTGGAAAATTAGTTAGTGCCTATCCAGTACTACCAGCTAGAAGTCATAAATAATTTTGTCAATAACAATTTTGAGATTAAAAATGTATTTAGTTAATAAGTCGTGGTTTTATGACATCATAGGTGATGTGGTCTCATTAGAAAGTGAACCAAATTTGTATTCCTGTGACAATTTAGAAGATATTCATAGAATTGGTAGGGAAATAACAATTCCATCGTACGAGTTCATGAAGAAAAAAAATTTAGCTTGGTATATTAATTATCGAACAGCATTTTTTTACCTTATGGAATTCGGAACAGAAGAAGAAAAGCTTCAATTTAAGCGATTACAAGATGTAATAATTAGTGGTCCTTCAAAAAAATCTTATGATTTTTTTATCGATTACTTTTATAAAGTTCTGTGGAAAGATTGCTTTGGTGAATTGAAGCTCTCCTTAGATATAAATGATTATAAGATAGTAGATGATTCAAGCTTTTCAGCTTTTAATTTCTTTGGAAATTATTATTATGAATGATCAAAAAATATATCAAAGAATCGGCGAATTGTTGTGGTCAATAATGCCAAAAGAAGCTAAAGAGATATATTTGGCACTGTTGCAAATAACCATAGATGCTAAGCTAAATACCCTTTTAGCTAAAAGTTCAGTATATGAATCCTTTCCATGGTCGACATTTTCAGAGTGA
>NZ_JBTKVD010000035.1:0-2437 GCF_054454555.1 Acinetobacter sp. ANC 4636
TCAGGAAATGGATGATATAAAAAATATTTAGAATTATTTAAATTATCAATCCCTGCAGCCGCACTCCAATTACGATTTAAGTGATAACTGGTACGAACATCCATAACAAAAAATGGTTGAAAGCCCTGATAAGTTTTAGGGGACGTATCAGTATTGTCTACCGTTGCATATTGTCGACCAATATATCTTCCTGCCGTTGTAAAACTCCATTCAGGGCTAATGTGATAGGTTCCAACCAATGTGGCACGCCAAGCTGGAACGTATGGGGTATGTTTACCCACCGAAGTTGCACCCGCAATCGTTGGAACATAACTACTGTTTTCCAAAATTGTGGCATCAACATAACTGATACTTCCAGACAAGTCTAAGCGATCAATAAGTGCATTCTGTTTTGCCGCAGTAAATTCAATCCCCCGTTGACGGGTTTTATCTACATTTTGGGTATATGAAACAGGCGTTGCATAACCTGAAATCATTGCAGTTTGTGAAATCAAAGCATCTTTGACACGCTCCTGAAAAACAGATAAACGCATTGAGCTATCATCTGTTTCGCGAGCAAGAGCTAACTCATGTGAAAGTACATTTTCAGGCTTTAAATTTGGGTTGGCTTGCGTATAGGTTGTACCAGTTTGTACATTTTGATAAAGCTCTCCAACCGTTGGGAAACGTAGCGCTTTGCCAGATGAAGCTGTCAGTGTCCAGTTCGGTGCAAATGACCATGCTACAGAGGCTTTAGGTGAAAAGCCTGTTTTGTCTTCATTGGGTTGATTGACCGAAAAGAGTTTACTGTTTGCTGTAGACAAGTTATATCCATTGGTTGCTTGCCAGTCTTCATAGCGCCCCCCGATTGTCGCTTTAACTTTCGGGGTAATCATCCAGACGTCTTGTAGCCATGCAGCTGTGGTTTGAGTTTTGCCCTGAGAAGCACTGGTTAATGCATCTTTTGAGCCAAGCCAATCACTGGCACTATAGGTCTGACTATCTAGCCGATACCAGTCCCCATGTAAACCAGCACTTAAGGTATGGTTTGATAAACTGTCATTCTGGAAGTGATATGAGCTTTTTAAATCAAGAGTTGACCAACCTGTACCACTGGCATCGGTGATTTGCCCTGGCCCACCTGATTGTGAAGTTGCATAAGGACCATTAGAAAGACGGGTTAAATCTTTTAAATAATCAAAATGACTGGCAACAACTTCCCAATTCAACCCATCTGAATGATTGCTTTTAAGGGTCAAACTTTGCATTAAATGCTGTTGAGAGACGTCATTTCGGGAAAATTGTCCTGCAATCATACTGGCATTGTATGCATATCCTCCAATATTTACTTTACCAGAGGTCGCTCCATAATATGCCGATTGATCAGCAGCACTGGTCAAATAGCTAATTGGATGGGCATCGGCATCATTTCTCCAAAAACCAATCATGTAATTGGCGCTTAAGCTTGGGCTAAAATCATAAGCCAGTTTTAATTTGACATTATCCTGAATGGTGTGGGTAATATTTCCTGCACCTAAAATCTGAATTGGGCTTCCAGTCCGATTTTCCCCTGCAATTGCTCCATTAATCACAGGTTGAGTGGTTGCATGAGTTGTTGATTGGCTCGTTGTCGCAAAAGTGAGTGGTTGACTTGAGCTATCTAAATGATTGGCACTCAACCACCAAGAAAAATTACTATTACGGTCACCCAGTGTGGTACTCAGCTCACCAGAACCAAAATGATCTTTGGTGTCATACAACTTAAAATCTTGAATCGCACCACGCATGGTTGCCGTTGCTTCAAAGTGATCAGGCATTCGTGTGACAATATCAATGACTGCCCCGTATGAGTTGCCTGCATAAGCAGCAGAATAAGGTCCATATAAGACATTAATTTGGCTAATTTCTTCAGGTGATACCATGAACCACTGTGGTGAGCCATTGCCGTTATTATTATTAATTAAGGTTGATAACAATACGCCATCCGCAAAAATCAAGCTACGTGCACTAGCATTAACGCCTGTTGTACGGGTTGCTATCGGTGCTTGAGTATCGCCAATGTAACGTTTTCTAACCAGAAGATCAGGTAAATATTTCACCATGTCCTCTGTATTCATGACATTGGTTGTGGTTTCGGACTCTTTTTTGGTCACTGTTGCCACACTTGCAGGAAAACTTTTTACTGTTTCCGAGTCAGAATGCACGCCTTTTTTATGCGCGGATGCACGCACAACAATGGTAGGAAGATCATTCTCAGTCTTTGATGATGTTGAATTTGCTTGTTGATCTGTAGACTCTGCCATGACAGTAGATGCTGTCATACAAGCAAGGGTTAATGCTGTTAAACGAAATAGTGGCATTGATGTGCTTAAAGGCAAGCAAAGCATATATATCTTCCATAAAAATATTTATAGCTATCCGCACCATGACGAAATGAAAAATTGAGAGACAAAAAAGT
>NZ_JBTKVD010000036.1:0-2431 GCF_054454555.1 Acinetobacter sp. ANC 4636
AATACATTTCGTATAACACCCATTATGTTAAATGGAACGTGTTAACCAATTTTTCTATGAGTTATAAGACATATTTTATAAGGGAAATAAGCGGTTAGAAATCACATTTTTCATGACTATGGTGGATGTAAGTCGTTGAACTCCCGGAAGAGCAGAAAGCTTTTCATCATATAGTTTTTGAAAATTAGCTAAATCACTTACAACTACATGTAATAAATAATCGGGATCTCCAAATAAACGCTGCGCTTGAATGATGTGAGGGATATCAAGAATAGCCTCCTCAAAATGGGCAATCGTATTTTTATCTCCATCCTTCATCGTCACAAATACAATAGTTGAAAAATTCAACCCAATATGACTTGCATCAAGTTGAGCACAATACCCTTTGATTATCCCTGATTCTTCTAAAGTCCGTAGCCTTCGATGACAAGGTGAGAGACTTAAACCTATTTTTTCCGCTAACTCTGTAATTGATAAACGCCCATTAGATTGTAATTCAGCAAGAATCTTCCTATCTATCTTATCCATTTAGAAAAATCTTCCTTTTAAATTGAGTTATGAGCAACTATTTGAAAGCACATTCTAAATCTTAAGGCTTATCCTTTCTAGCTTGTGGAATGAAATGATTTTTTAATTTATGACATTTAATACATTTATCGCTTTTTGGAGTATATCCATTCTTTTTGTTATCACTCCTGGGGCTGATTGGGCATATGCAATTTCAGCTGGAATTAAAGAAAAAACTCTACCTGCTATCTCAGGTTTGTTACTTGGTCATTTTATAGCGACGCTTGTTGTTGCTGCTGGTGTCGGGACACTTGTTGCGAGCCAACCTTTAGCGCTTATGGCACTTACTGTTATTGGATCTCTTTATTTATTATGGATTGGGATTAGTTTATCCCGTCATCCAGCAACTGTATCTAATGAAAAAAACCTCAACCTAGACACTAATAAACCATGGTGGAACTGGGTTATTAAGGGTTTCGGGGTAAGTGGGCTAAATCCAAAAGTCTTTTTGTTATTCCTCGCATTATTACCCCAATTTATTCATACATCTGCATCATGGTCTGTTACTACACAAATTATTTCTTTGGGGTTAGTCCATATTTTTAGTTGTGCTGTGGTCTACTTTTTAGTGGGTTTTTGTGCTCAAACTTTATTAAAAACACGCCCACATGTTGCACAGATTGTTAGCCGAATTTCAGGAGGCTTAATGGTTTTAATCGCCATTATTTTAATCATTGATCAGGTTAAACATTACAGTTTTGGATAAGCGCCAATAATTTAATAGATGAAATCGTGAGGAAATCATGCAGCAAGTTACATTACAGACATTAAAAAAGATGAAAAAGGATGGAGAAAAAATCGCAGTTTTAACTTGCTACGATTCAACTTTTTCCAAGATTTCAAATCAAGTAGGCATTGATGCTTTGCTTGTTGGGGATACTCTAGGAATGGTTTTACAAGGTAACGATAGCACTTTACCTGTAACGATTGAGCATATGGTCTATCACACAGAATGTGTGAAGAAAGGGAATAGTCAGGCATTCATCATTTCTGATTTACCTTTTATGACTTACTCTTCACCTGAACAAGCATTAAAAAATGCGAGCGTCTTAATGCAAGCCGGTGCTCATATGGTCAAGTTGGAAGGTGATATATGGCTATGTGAAGCAATTACACGTTTAACAGAAAATGGGGTTCCTGTGTGTGCACATATTGGTTTAACACCCCAAGCAGTCAATGTTATAGGGGGATTTAAAGTACAAGGTAGAACAGAAGAACAAGCCAAGCAACTATTAGAATCGGCTAAGAAATTAGAAGAGTCTGGCGCAGCGATGTTATTATTAGAGTGTGTACCATCCAATTTGGCTGAAAAAATTACCAAGGCTGTAGATATTCCTGTTATTGGCATTGGTGCTGGTGCTGAAACAGATGCTCAAGTTTTAGTACTACATGATATGTTGGGGTTCAATGAAAAACCTGCCAAGTTTGTTCGTAATTTTATGGAAGGACAATCGAGTGTACAAGAGGCTATAAAAGCATATGTAATTGCTGTTAAAGATGGTTCTTTCCCGAGTGCGAAACATCAATATACTTAGTGATTTGTACGTGTTTAATTTAGTTTTCCTAAAATTAACATAATACGAAATCGCTTGTTTTATTATTTTAATTCAATATCTTACTTAAGGCCGTTGCAGATCTCAGCACACTGCAACGGCTTTTACTTGATTCTTCACGTTCCACGCCTAATATTTGAGCATTGTTCCACATTTTTGGTTAGACTCTCTTATCAATCTTACCTAAAGTATTAGTCTATGCAAGAATGGAGAGGTAACTGACGAATTTGGATTGCCACTACTCTCTATCAAAGTTCATACATCAACTTATTTTCTAAAAAAATTAATTATTTTAATGTACTCAATCTATA
>NZ_JBTKVD010000037.1:0-2211 GCF_054454555.1 Acinetobacter sp. ANC 4636
GCACCACCGTTTGGATTGACACGGGCATCATCGTCCGCCAAACCCAAATCACGGGTACATGCCAAAGCCTGTGCCGCAAAGGCTTCATTCAATTCAATCACATCCATCTGTGCCAAAGTCAGGTTGGCCTGTTTCAGTAATTTCTTGATCGCAGGTGCTGGAGCAAAGCCCATGATGCGTGGTTCAACACCCACAGTTGTGGCTGCAATAATCTTGGCGCGTGCTTTCAGTTCATATTTTGTGATGGCTTCATCTGAAGCAATCAGCAGTGCTGCTGCACCATCATTAATGCCTGAAGCATTACCCGCAGTCACCGTACCTTCAGCTTTCACTACAGGTTTGAGTTTGATTAAGGTTTCCAATGTGGTTGCACGTGGATGCTCATCGGTATCAACGACAATCGGATCACCTTTGCGCTGTGGAATCGTCACAGGGACGATTTCGTTGGCAAAGTAGCCTTTGGCTTGTGCAGCTGCAGTACGTTGCTGGCTGGTTAAAGCAAACTTGTCCTGATCTTCACGGCTAATGTGGAACTGTGCTGCGACGTTTTCCGCGGTTTGTGGCATGGTGTCCACGCCATACATTTCTTTGAGTTTCGGATTGATAAAACGCCAGCCCATAGTGGTGTCTTCAATTTTCTGAGTACGACCGTAAGCGGTTTCGGCTTTGCCCATCACAAATGGCGCACGACTCATGCTCTCTACGCCACCCGCGATGATCAGGTCTGCTTCACCGGCTTTAATGGTGCGTGCAGCCATGGCAATTGCATCCAGTGATGAACCGCATAAACGGTTAATCGTAGTGGCTGGCACTTGGTACGGTAAGCCTGCAAGTAAAGATGACATGCGTCCGACATTACGGTTGTCTTCACCTGCTTGGTTGGCACAGCCATAGATCACGTCATCGACCTGTTGCCAGTCCACGCTTGGGTTACGTTGCATCAGGGCTTTAATTGGTAAAGCCCCTAAGTCATCGGCACGAACTGCGGCTAACCCACCAGCATAACGGCCAAACGGAGTACGGATGGCATCGACAATATAAGCATTTTTCATTTTAACTTTTGTCCTTCAAATTCTTTAGATCTTGTGGATTTCATGGCTGCTATTTATCGGTGAGTCGAATGAGATTCATCTTTCTGCTACTTTACTTTTCAAAGATGAAAAGTAACAAAAATCTCCTGTTGGACTGACAGTACATCCGTGTACCGCAGTCCAACAAGGCGACATCCATGTCGCCTGACTGCATAACAAGTTTCATGATTAAAAACAGACCAATGGTTTAAAAGTTGTTTACTTTTAAGCTGTTGCATCAATCAGTGTTGCACCAGTCATTGCCTGTAGCTCATCAAAGCTTAAGCCTTCGACTTTCTCCAGCACTTTCAAACCTTCAGGTGTGACATCAATCACACACAGGTCAGTATAGATACGGTCTACACATTTCAGACCTGTCGCAGGATAAGTCAGTTCCGCCACGATTTTTGGTTCACCCTGTTTGGTGACATGATCCGTGGTGATAAAGACTTTCTTGGCACCAACAGCCAAGTCCATTGCCCCGCCAACCGCAGGAATGGCATTCGGTGCACCAGTATGCCAGTTGGCCAAATCACCATTGGCTGCAATCTGGAATGCACCAAGAACTGCAATATCAAGGTGACCACCACGCATCATGGCAAACGAATCCCCATGATGGAAAAATGCGCCGCCTTTCAACATGGTTACGAATTCTTTACCAGCATTGATCAGTTCAGGATCTTCTTCACCTTCTGCTGGTGGTGGGCCAAAGGCCAACAAGCCATTTTCAGAATGAAGGAAAACGTCTTTATCCGCAGGCAGGTAGCTGGCGATCTTGGTTGGTAAACCAATGCCAAGATTCACATAAGCCCCATCAGGAATGTCTTGAGCGACACGTTCAGCGATTTGGTCACGGGTTAGTTTTTTATAGCTCATGTCAGTCTCCTTATGCGGTTGCCAATGGTGAAGCAGATTCAACCTGAACCACATGCTGCACAAAGATACCTGGGGTAATGATGTGCTCAGGATCTAACTCGCCCAGTTCAACCACTTCAGAAACTTGTGCAATGGTGACTTTCGCTGCCATGGCCATGATTGGGCCAAAGTTACGTGCGGATTTGCGATACACCAGATTGCCCCAGCGGTCGCCCTGCTGTGCCTTGATCAAGGCGAAATCGGCATGGATCGGATATTCCAGCAC
>NZ_JBTKVD010000038.1:0-1965 GCF_054454555.1 Acinetobacter sp. ANC 4636
CGATAGGTATTCGCTAAGGCTGAGCTGAAGATCTGGCATTAAAGGCATCAACAAAAAAGTGTGTATGCATATTATAAAAGCCTATCAGTTAAGGCAATTGATCTCTGCAATTGTGGAAAATCTTAATTCGCGCACTTTTCAATATCCAATATAGAAATGGGACACCACATGACCATACTGTAGTGTGAAAGTGATTGTGCAAGTTCGGAAGTTATCACGGAAGGTTGAGAGGTTGGTAAGTAAGGGAACATAGGGTGAGTTATTATGATAATTTCTTATAAATTTTCATTATTGTGATAATATCTTAAAAGTATATAAAATAGAAAATATTATTATGAGTCAGCACTTTTTTATGCGATACCCAATTAGAAATGAATATGTATATTATTTGCCACAAATACAGATTTTAAACTCACATAATATTGGGGGGATGGGGTTAAAAGATATACATATCTATACAGAGCCTGATCTGATAAGTGATGGATATTCAGAGGATCATCGGTTTAATACTTTTCATTGTAATAATATTACTGATAGTAACTACGCATGGATTATTGGGTTAGAACTTACAAGTCTACTTAGGGGGTTAATTACTATTTTTTATGATGAAAATTATCAGAAACAGATTTTTATAGAAAAAATGATAAAAAATGATGATCCATCTGTCAATTATCCTAAATATAGTTTTGGATATGATATTTCTATATCACCTGATCTATACCAAAGTCTTGGCTCTAATCTTTTGCAAAACCTAAATTTTACAGAGAGGAAAGAATATAAGGAAAATGCAAAAACTAATGTATTTAATAGCTCATTATATTTAGCACAAAATAATGTTGGCTTATATTTAATACTTAAATATTTTTCAGAACCGCTAACTTGGGTTAGTCTTTATAAGATTATGGAAACATTAGAAACTATAGAAAAGTACCATGATAAATCTTGGAGAAAAAATTATACCAATCAGGATAAGGCCAAATTTACAAATCCTGCTAATAATTTTGCAGTAATCGGAATTGATTCTCGCCATGGATTTAAACAAGATTCACTAAAACAAAATAACGGCCCTAAAATGAGTTTAAATGAAGCAAAGTCTATGTTTATTAAGTGTGCTCAATCATACCTAAATTTTAAATTCAATGAATTAATAAGTTTAGGATAAAAAATTTAAATATAGGTATTTTTTTGTATTTTATTGGTTTTTAATTTAATATTAAATATATAATATTTAATAGACATAGTAATTTTGGGATTATGTATGAATTTATTGCCACTACTTGATATTAAATCAATAATAGCATCACTTTTTTCTGGTGGATTTGTTTTAACAGTTGCATGGGTTTATAAAATTTATAACAATTTTCAAGATGGTAAAAAACTAAAGACTCTAGTTTATTATGAGATATATATATTAAATAAGCACCTTGAAGATTTAGTTAATATTGCATGTGGAAGTGAAAAAGAGGGATGGTTTAGAAACCCTTGTGTCTTAGCAATGGATTTAACACTTTTTAATAATCAGCAGATTCAAAAAACTATTGTTGGTTTAAAAGCTGAAGAAATTTTAAATATTATTTCTTTCTATAATTTTTATAAATCTATTGATTCTAAGTTGCAGATTTATTCTGTGCACTTAAAAGAAAAGATGGTGGTTCAAAAAAATATTAATAATAATCAAGAAGTTAAATCATATGAGGAGTTGTGTCAAAATACCACAAATGTTCTTAAAGATGATTTTAAAGAAATCAAAAAAATATATTTAAATCTAAGTTCAACATCAGATTTTAAAAAAGTAGCTCAAAAACTAGAGTTATCATAATACCCCTCTAAGGCATGACCGCCGTGCCATGAATCCATGATCATTAAGCCCAAATGAGGTTTAGTGATCATGTCAGAAAAGAAAGTAATTGATTGGGAAAAAATCGAGCTTGATTATCGGGCTGGTGTAAAGTCTTTGCGTGAAAT
>NZ_JBTKVD010000039.1:0-1860 GCF_054454555.1 Acinetobacter sp. ANC 4636
TTAAAGGCTGTAGTTTCTTATAGGTAATTGTAGTACTTGCCTGAGCAACAGGATCTGTATGGGTTTGCTGTGATTGCCCAGCTGTTTTTGTACGACTTTTAACAATTTCAGCCACAGCAACGAACATATTTTGGGCGTGACTAAAGATAATACGATAACAATTCTTGTTCATAATATTTAACGCGTTTTATATTTTTAAAAGTGAATTAATACATAAAGTTGACACTAAACCCGGCGGTCCAGTGATCTGTTATAAAGTTCTTTGGCTTTTGTAATGGTGCTCCAATAAACACATCGTATTGGAAAGATTTGAGCATTTGTCCACGTAGGCCGGCCACAGAACCGAGAAGGCTGGTACCTGGTAAGGGATTGGGTTCTCGCGTAGTGCGCCCGCCGACTTCACCATAATCGATTCCGGCATACCATTGCATTGGGAGTTTGAGCAGCGGTCCACTGAACTCGTTTCGAACTAAAAAGCCCTGATCCCCCATTAAGGTTTGCTCACCATCAAAACCACGCACGGTATAGCGGTTACCAATGGAAAAACGGTCTTGAGGGGTTAAAGGCTGATTGCTGGATTGCATGCGCCACTCAGCCAGATATTGCCAGGTTTGTGAGCCGACCCGAAATGGTACCTGTAAACTGGCATTGGCTTGCAGAATTCCCACATGGGTATAGGCTTCCCCAAATTGTTCTTCTGGTGCATGTATGGAATGAAATGCACCTGTGCCCCGCTTATAGGTCAGATTGGCATTCAAGGTGGCATTGGCTAAATATTCGGTATGATCAATGCTGGCTTTCCAGCCCCCAGTTTTTCGACGCTGCACTTCCACTTCAACATCTTCAATGTAGTTATGTGATTGGCGGGACCAACCACCAAAAGAAACTGTGGTTTTTCGGTGTGCGTCACGATAAATCACGCGGGATAAATCGATATTCATCAACTGGCTTTCGCCACTGTAGTTATAGCTTTGACTGGCGCCTGCAACCGTCTGATTATAGTTGGACGAGCTCAAATTACTGCTGAGCAACCAGTAACCAAACGGAATACTGTAACTGACATAATAGCCATCTGTTCCCCGTCGACCAGAATCGCCGCCACCCAGATCATGGTTATAACTGACGTAAAATAAATCATTGAACGTGATCAGATTATCTAAAGATACTGTGACTGTTCCCTGATATTTTCCTGTAGTTTTTGAACCGGAATCATCTATTCCAAAATGCAATCGATACGGTTTTGACTGTTGCCAGCCAAGTATAAGATCACTATACCCCGGCATGGTTTTATTGACCGAAGGCTCAATTTTAAAATCGGCTTCAACTGTTGGAACGCGTTTAAAGTTCTCTAAGCCTTGTTCAATATCCCGAATATTCAACAAATCTCCGGATTTCACTGGTAAGGCATTCCACTGATGGGCTCTTTTTGAGGTGCCTTTAGCAAACTTGATTTGATCAACCACGCCAGGAATGACAGTGAGTGTAATATGACCCGAGCGGATATTTTGTTGTGGCAGTAAAACCCGTGTGGTGACATAACCACGCGCAATAATTTTATTTTGTACCAGATTCACCATCTGGTTAAGCCCTTCAATACCCAAACAACGCCCGATCAGGTTGTTTTTTCCATGTCGCAATTGTTTTAACGCAAATTCAAATCGACTAGCCTGTTCACCTTGTAAAGTAATCTGCTGGATAGGAAAACAGAGTGATTCACTATGCGATTGAAGATAAGCCCGTTGTTGGCTTGCCAGTGGGAGTTGGCTACTTGGAAGCCTGACATCCACCGTGGGCTGAATCTGTTTCTCTAGAGCGGCATCGCGTTGCTGTTGTCGCTGTACAGCATCTGTGGCTGGATCA
>NZ_JBTKVD010000040.1:0-1846 GCF_054454555.1 Acinetobacter sp. ANC 4636
GTGAAAGCGCTGATGTAGATATTGCCTATGCAGTGCAAGAGATTAATACGCAACGTGCATTATCGGAAGGACGCCGCTTAGTCGGTCGTAAAATTGGATTGACGTCAAAGGTTGTTCAAACTCAATTGGGCGTGGACCAGCCTGATTTTGGTATGTTGTTTGCCGATATGGCTTATGGTGACGGTGAAGCCATTCCAGCAGGTTTATTGATCCAACCTAAAGTGGAAGCTGAAATTGCGTTAGTCATTAATCAGGATTTAACCCAAAAAGCACACACCTATGCAGACATTATCAGTGCAACCGAATATGCACTCCCTGCCATAGAAGTCGTGGATAGCCGTATCGAAAACTGGAAAATCTCATTGATTGATACCGTTGCTGATAATGCCTCTTCAGCAGCTTATGTTTTAGGTTCACGCCCTGTGAAACTCGAACAGCTTGATCTTGTAAATTGCAAAATGACCATGACCCGTGGCAACGAAGTGGTTTCGCAAGGTGTTGGCAAAGCCTGTCTGTCTAACCCATTAAATGCGGCTGTTTGGCTGGCGGATGAAATGGTGCGTCGTGGTCGTCCACTTCTTGCAGGCGATATTATTTTAACGGGTGCGCTCGGACCGATGGTGGTCGCGAACCCAGGTGATGAATTTCACGTTGAAATCGAAGGTTTTGGTTCAGTAACAGCTGCTTTTGCTGCTGAATAATCTAGTTCTTTAGGGAAGTTGTTCATGAAAAAGATTAAATGTGCATTGATTGGGCCAGGGAATATTGGTACTGACTTGCTTTACAAACTTCAACGTAGTGACATTCTTGAGCCAGTCTGGATGGTCGGAATTGACCCAACCTCTGAAGGTTTGGCTCGTGCAGAAAAAATGGGCTTAAAAACCACCGCTGAAGGTGTCGATGGTTTGTTGCCACACGTGATCGCGGATGATATCAAGATCGCTTTTGATGCAACTTCTGCTTATGTCCATGCTGAAAACAGCCGTAAGTTGAATGCACTCGGTGTACAGATGATTGACTTGACGCCTGCCGCGATTGGTCCTTTCTGTGTCCCACCTGTGAATCTGGAAACCTTGCTTGAAGCAGGTGACTTGCCCAACGTCAACATGGTGACCTGTGGCGGACAGGCGACAATTCCAATGGTTGCTGCAATTTCACGTGTTCAACCTGTTGCATATGGCGAAATCATTGCCACAGTATCAACCCGATCTGTCGGTCCTGGTACGCGTAAAAATATCGATGAATTTACCCGTACCACAGCAGGCGCGATTGAAAAGGTCGGTGGTGCCAAACAAGGTAAAGCGATCATTATCATCAACCCGGCTGAGCCACCATTGATGATGCGTGACACCGTACACTGTCTGGTTGAAGGTGAACCCGATCAGGCTGCGATTACACAATCTGTACATGCCATGATCAAAGAAGTCCAAAAATATGTTCCAGGTTACACACTGGTGAACGGCCCAGTCTTTGATGGCAATCGCGTATCCATGTTCCTTGAAGTTGAAGGGCTAGGCGACTTCCTACCAAAATATGCGGGTAACCTTGACATTATGACTGCTGCGGCTGCCCGTACCGCAGAAATGTTTGCAGAACGTTTACTAGAAACAGCTGAAGCTTAAAAGGATCACCACATGTCTAAGATTATTATTAATGATATGACTTTACGTGATGGTATGCATCCAATGCGCCATCAAACTACACCTGAGCAAATGGTGAAAATTGCAACTGCACTGGACGATGCAGGTGTGCCTTTAATTGAAGTGACCCATGGTGACGGCTTAGGCGGTAACTCGGTCAACTATGGCTTTGCAGCAGCCAGCGATGAAGAATATCTCAAAGCAGT
>NZ_JBTKVD010000041.1:0-1482 GCF_054454555.1 Acinetobacter sp. ANC 4636
TGTTATTCCTAAGTAGAAATGTCCTACCTTAAAACCAAATAGAAATGTCCTATACAGACATTTCCAAGTCAAGCACAGGATTCAGATTTCGTTGTTGAACCGCTGTTTTCTGTGCACGTCTACTTGGCATTCTTTGAGAACGATTGCGTTTGTTTTGTTGTTCTAATTCCTCATGCTGCTGTTGAATATGCGCCAGTACAGAGTTCAAACGTTTATTCTCAACGATCTCTCGCTGGTTCAGCTGACTTAATTTATCAAAGATGCTGTAATTGATTTTTCGACCCTGATAGGCAATAGCTACCGTACCATCTGGGTATTCTAGAAACTCAAGATATTTACCGATTAGCCTCTGATTTTCTTCTGTATTCTCTAGGAGATATACGCATTTATCATAAGTGATCGTTAAGCTGTTGCTGACTCTGCGGGGTTCACGCCAGGTAAAAATATCATCTAATTCCTCAGCGGTTTCGGTGACATCACGGTGTAGATCCTTGGGATTAAAAGCCATCTTGGCAAATTTACGATTAAATTGTTCAATAAAGTAGGGCAGCCAGGCATTGGCTTCGGCAATTGAGCAGATGCCTTCTAGCCGCATCTCCTTAATCAGGCGATCCTGCAAGGTTCTGTTGGCCCGTTCAACACGTCCTTTGGCCTGTGGTGAGTTAGCGAAGATGATATCGATATTGAGGGTACTGAGTACGCGTCCAAACTGGGTAACCTTGGTGTCTTTCTTACTGCTTTGATTCACCCTAAACACTGAATGCTTGTCGCTGTAAAACGCCAACGGTTTACCGTGCTGTTCGACATACAAGCGTGTTGAAATCATATAGTCAAAGGCTGACTCTGATTCACAGAAGCGTAAATGCTGCAATTTGCCTGTAGCATCATCAATAAATACTAGCAGACAGCATTTAGCAGCGCGTCCTTCGAACCAGTCATGGTGAGAGCCATCGATTTGGATCAGCTCACCATAACAATCCCGGTTATATCGAGGCTGATATGGGCGTTTGAGGCGCTTGGAGCGAGGAATCCATAAATTAGCTGCAATCATCCAGGAACGGAGTGTTTCTACTGAAATATTGAAGCCATGAACAGCTGTCAGCTTTTCATGGGCTAAAGTTGGTCCGAAACCATGGAATTGATTGGCGACAAGATTGAGGCACTTAAGTCTAAGCTCTTCAGGAAGCCTTGAATTGCTGATTTGACCACGTGCAGCATGTGCTAATGCAGCTGGGCCTTGAGCTTTGTATTTTTGCAATAAGCGTCTGATCTGACGTTCTGAAATATGAAGTAGCTGAGCAGCCTGGGACTGCGTTATGCGTTGATCACAGATTTCTTGCAAAACCGACAATCGTTTAAGTTCTTTATCCGACATAGACACCAACATATCAAACCGTCCGCTTCGATAATCGCAAAAGCGCATATTCTAAAAGCGGACATTTTTACTTTGGAGAAACCGGACATTTCTATTTGGGGCTTACA
>NZ_JBTKVD010000042.1:0-1215 GCF_054454555.1 Acinetobacter sp. ANC 4636
TAGCCAAATTGGAAGTCTGGCAGGCAATATTAATATTCAGGCAGGAAATCAATATACTCAACAAGTTGCTGACCTTGTAGCAGCGAAAGATATTAATATTCGGGCCAAGGATATTGCGATACTGGAAGGAAAAAATACAGGAAGTTCTGAGCAGTCTTCACAAGATCTTAAAATTGGGCTATTTAGCCGTGTGAGTTCACCACTGATTGATTTAGCCAATGCCATAGAAGAAGCTAAAGAGAGCAAAGCCGATGATCGTACTAAGACATTACAAGGCTTGGCTGCAGTCGCTCAAGGTTATCAGTCATATAGCGATCTTCAAGGCGCTTATGTTGCCAAAGCTGAAGCTGGGATTGGTTTTAAGACTAGTCAGAGTGAGCAAAAAAGTACCTATGCCTCTTCTCAGCAAAACCTTCTCAATGCTGGGGGTAATATTAATCTGACCAGTACCGAAGGCAATATTCATCTACAAAACACGCAGGTAACGGCTAAAGATACAATCAGCCTAGATTCTGCGAAAGATATTCTTTTAGAATCTGGCCAGAGTCAGCAAAAGGCGGATGGAAAAAATAGTAATGCAGGCTTAAGTGTTGGATATGGGGCTTCTTTCGGGGCACAAACGGGGGTCTATTTCTATGCAGAGGCAGGTTATGGTCAAGGCAGCAACCATACGGACAATAACATACATAGCAATACCACGTTACAATCGGATCAACTGAAAATAAAGAGTCTGGGTGATACAACTTTAGCAGGTGCTCAAGCCTCAGCTAATCGTATTGATGCAGACATTGGAGGTAAACTCAGTGTTATCAGTCAGCAAGATACTGTTCAGCAAGATATTGATCAGACAGGTGTTGGTGCTCGCCTACAAATTTCATTAGGAACCGCTTGGCAGGTATCGGGTAACTATAGTAATAGCAATGCATCGGGTAATTCTAATTCAGTTAATAAACAGTCTGGTCTGTTTGCAGGGGAAGGAGGCTACCATGTCAAAGCGGACAGTGTTGACTTAAAAGGTGGGGCAATTGTTTCAACAGCAGCAAAGGAAAATAATGATCTAACAGCCAATAGCCTTACTTTTAGTAATATTCAAAATAGTAGTAGCTATGATGCAACTACGGTTAGTTTGTCGGGAGGTTTTGGTTCTACAAAAGAGAAAAAAGACGACAAAGCAAATACTCCAACCAGCGATGCAAAATGGCGTGATAGTCAAAG
>NZ_JBTKVD010000043.1:0-1148 GCF_054454555.1 Acinetobacter sp. ANC 4636
GTTACTTTAGAAACAACACCAGCACCTACAGTACGACCACCTTCACGGATCGCAAAGCGTAGACCTGGATCCATTGCGATTGGGTGGATCAATTCTACTGACATTTCTACGTTGTCACCAGGCATAACCATTTCTACGCCTTCTTGCAACTGGATAGCACCAGTTACGTCAGTTGTACGGAAGTAGAACTGTGGACGGTAACCGTTTAGGAATGGAGTATGACGACCACCTTCGTCTTTAGAAAGTACGTATACTTCTGCGTCGAATTTAGTGTGTGGCTTGATTGAACCTGGTTTAGCCAATACTTGACCACGTTGTACGTCTTCACGTTTAGTACCACGTAGAAGAACACCACAGTTCTCGCCCGCACGACCTTCGTCTAGAAGTTTACGGAACATTTCTACGCCAGTTACAGTTGTTTTAACTGTATCTTTAATAC
This sequence comes from Acinetobacter sp. ANC 4636, assembly GCF_054454555.1. NCBI lineage: Bacteria > Pseudomonadati > Pseudomonadota > Gammaproteobacteria > Moraxellales > Moraxellaceae > Acinetobacter > Acinetobacter sp. ANC 4636. The sequence continues at coordinate 440 of NZ_JBTKVD010000043.1, forward strand.
CAACGATTTCAACTTCTTCGCCTACTTTAACAATACCAGACTCAACACGGCCTGTTACTACAGTACCACGACCAGAAATTGAGAATACGTCTTCGATTGGCATCAAGAATGCTTTGTCGATTGCACGTTCTGGTTCTGGAATGTAAGAATCAAGTGCTGCAACTAGGTCAAGAACTGATTGCTCGCCATAAGGACCAGCTTCACCGTTAAGTGCTGCAAGAGCAGAACCACGGATTACAGGAGTGTCATCACCAGGGAAGTTATAAGCAGAAAGAAGTTCACGAACTTCCATTTCTACCAATTCAAGCAATTCTTCGTCGTCTACAAGGTCGCATTTGTTCAAGAATACGATGATGTAAGGTACACCTACCTGACGAGAAAGAAGGATGTGTTCACGAGTTTGTGGCATTGGACCATCAGTCGCTGCACATACAAGGATCGCACCGTCCATCTGAGCAGCACCAGTAATCATGTTTTTAACATAATCGGCGTGTCCTGGGCAGTCAACGTGCGCGTAGTGACGAATTGGAGAATCGTATTCTACGTGTGAAGTATTAATTGTAATACCACGTGCTTTTTCTTCTGGAGCTGAGTCGATTTGCGAGTAATCTTTCGCTTCGCCGCCGTAAGTTTTCGCACAGATTGTTGCGATTGCAGCAGTAAGAGTTGTTTTACCATGGTCAACGTGACCAATTGTGCCCACGTTTAC
>NZ_JBTKVD010000044.1:0-1082 GCF_054454555.1 Acinetobacter sp. ANC 4636
TAATTGATAAAGAAGCGGTCTTCACCAAAATCATTACCCGTCTTAATACCATAATCAATACGAATATATTGTAAAGACAACCCCTTCAAATAAGGTTGTTGAAAGGCATAATTCACAATCACATCCGATTCGCTTTCCATGTTTTTACTGCCGTTGGCAGCTTTAAAGTGATTGCCATATACATATTTCACCATGGCATTTAAACCCGGTACATAGTCTTTAAAATCATATCCATAGATAAAGTGGTACGATCTTTCATCTTTCTTAAAGAACCCTGTAGTATTCCAGTTAATAAAATAGGTTTCAGGCAAGAATCCATCTGGAATCGGGTACGCTGATTTGCCTGTAATTTCTTGATAGCCTAAACCAAAGGTGTGGTTTTTTACTTTTAAGGTTTCAAGTAAACCGATGTTTTGGGCTTCAATATCAAAGCTATTGCCATCATTTTTGGCATAAAAATATTTAAACTTACTGTTTAAGGTGAAATTCTGTTGTTTCCAGCTGTGATCCAAGCCCACATAGTGTTTGTTAAACAGGTTTTCCATGTTGCCAAAGTAGTATTCGCCTTTCAGTGTTGGCGTAAACTGATAGCGTAAGTCGATATAATTCAAGCCATCAGAATATTTGGTAACGCCATTTGCGGTAAATGCAAATTTGTGAAAACCTTCCTGGTTACGTGGGGAAACTTTTTCGACCCGTCCGACTTCAACATTAAAACGATCTGTGATTTGTGACTTGAGGTTTTCGCCCCAGTAGGAGGTGAGTAACTGGCGGCTATAATCGATTGAGGTCACGGGCAAATCTAACCAGAGTTCACCGACTTTCAGTAAGGTTTTGTCATAACCAAGTTTTAGTGTGGCACCATGTTTTAAATAGTCAGAGGCTTGAGATTTTGTCTGTGTGTCAAAAGGCAACACAGTATCAGCTACATGTCTGTCATTACTTAAGCGTACCGCATATTGAACTGAAGCATCGACCCCAATAGTCAAAGGTTTATCAGCAATCTCTAAAGGTGTATCACGCATTTTGGAGGTGTAGAACAGAGAAGCCGACTGAGACCAACTCCCCGCATCCTTGATGGC
>NZ_JBTKVD010000045.1:0-1045 GCF_054454555.1 Acinetobacter sp. ANC 4636
ACTTCGCAGTCATGAGTGTGATTGGCGCAGTGGTGTATATGATGCCACTACACAGTATTGCCAATACCCAGATCATTGCGGATAAGTCTGCACCGAGTTCACAACAAGCCACGGTTCTGACCAGTGGTAATGGTACGACTCAGGTGAATATCCAAACCCCAAGTGCAGGCGGTGTATCACGCAATACCTATACCCAATTTGATGTGGGACAAGAAGGGGTGATTCTAAATAACTCCCGTAACAACACACAAACGCAATTGGGTGGTTGGGTACAAGGCAATCCTTGGCTGGCCACAGGGGAAGCCAAAGTCATTTTGAATGAAGTGAATAGCAGTAACCCCAGTCAGTTAAGAGGCTATATCGAGGTTGCGGGTAAGTCTGCACAAGTCGTTATCGCCAATCCGTCAGGATTGGTATGTGATGGTTGTGGAGTGATCAATGCAGATCGCTTTACTCTCACCACCGGGCAAGCGGTGATGAATCAAGGTTATCTGGAGTCCTTTCGGGTTCGTGATGGGCAAGTCACGATTGAGGGGAAAGGTCTGGATGGAAGCCTTACTCCATATACCGATATTTATAGTCGTGCTTTGAATGTTAATGCAGGTCTATATGCCAATAATCTCACCGTTGCTTTGGGGCAGAATGATATTACGGTCAAAGACCAAGTGACTCCTCAAATTAACGTTGCAACTTCAAATCTAAATCCAAACATGGCTACGACCAGTTTTGCCTTGGATGTGGGGCAACTTGGGGGGATGTATGCGGGCAAGATCTTTCTAGTTGGGAATGAAAATGGGCTTGGGGTACGTAATGCAGGTTCAATCAATAGTACAGAATCGACATTAACCCTGAATGCCAATGGTGATCTGATCAATACGGGAAATATGATTGCCAATAAAGATCAGCTCCAGATCAATGCGCAGCATATTCAAAATACGGGCAATATCAGTAGCGCTACTTCACAAGTCACATTAAACAGTCAAACCCTAGACAATTCGGGGTTAATTAGTAGTGCGGATGAACTGCATTTACAGCAGCAAGGCAA
>NZ_JBTKVD010000046.1:0-1042 GCF_054454555.1 Acinetobacter sp. ANC 4636
AATGGCTTTGTTGCATAAAGATTTTAAAGATAGAGCTTTCCTAAGTTGCTCAAATTTAAGTGACAACTTGGGTATGAGGTCGGCCTAATTCTGTAAATTTATTTAACACGGCTATACGTGCATGGATTTCATTGACCTGACTGTTAAAACCCCTTGCACTGAGTTTATCGCCCAATAGTTTGATGCAATGCATCTTGGTTTCGACCAAACTACGTCGATGATAACCAGACCACTTTTTCCAAAGCGTTCTTCCTAGATGTTTAACTGTTTTCAATAATTCATTTCTCTCTAAAGATCCCAGTTTCTTATCTTTCCATGGCTTTGCATTCTTTCTTGGTGGAATCACTGCATGTGCTTGCCGATCTGCAATGACCTGTCGGCATTGTTTCGTGTCATATGCTCCATCCGTATAGACAGAATCAATACGTTCATCAGATGGGATTTGATTCAACAGAACATCCAAGACTTGTGAATCACTGACATTATTTGTTGTGAGCTGTACAGCTCGTATTTGCAAGGTTTTAGCATCTATACCAATATGTAGTTTACGCCATTGCCGACGATATTCAGGCTGATGTTTCTTGCGTTTCCACTCACCTTCGCCTAAAAACTTAAGGCCAGTTGAGTCTATCAATAGATGTAATCCTTCATGACTTTTTTGATAGCTGATCGCAATATCAATCTGCTTTTGTCGTCGGCAAAGTGTGGAATAATCTGGTGCTGTCCAACTTAACCCACTGAGTTGAATTAGGCTTTGCACAAAGCCTGTGACCATACGCAAAGAAAGTCGAAAGATAGATTTGATCATCAAACAGCACTGAATTGCTGTATCAGAATAAGTTTGATTTCTTCCATGCTTAGCTTGTGGCTGAGCATACCATTGAGTCTGAGGATCGAACCAAATTGAAATATTTCCTCGCTTGATTAGAGCTTGGTTATAAGAGGACCAATTCGTTGTGCGATAAATTTTAGATGCAGGCTTCTTCATTTGGAAATTATATTGATGAAGAAGCCTTTAAGAATAGCTTTGTGCAACAAAGCC
>NZ_JBTKVD010000047.1:0-1019 GCF_054454555.1 Acinetobacter sp. ANC 4636
TTTAATTGCTGTTGGGCCAGATACTGAATGCGTTCTTTAGATTGATCTAAAGCTTTACTACCAGTGTTCAGTTGAGCCTGGGCTAATGTTTTAATGACTTTGATAAGCTGATCATTCTGGCTTTGGTACGCCGTGATTTGATGATGAGATAGTAACTTTATCGTTTGCAAGTAAGTCTGTGCTTCTTGAACTCGCTCAACAATATGGTTTCTGATCCCAGCGATTACTTTACTTGGCGTGTCAAAAGAACGATGTGCAACTTCATCTAAAATCGTCTTGTCTTTCTCATGCCCAATCCCAACCCAAATTGGCACTGAACGCTTACAGAGTAGGGCAGCAAGATCGTAATCATTTAAATATGCTAAATCATTAACGGCGCCACCCCCGCGAATAATCACGATCAGATCTGGTGGAGCTTGGAAATCTTTTGCCCATTGACGAAGGCCAGCGCCTAAAGACTCCATAATACTGGTTGCTGCAGTATTCCCCTGGAAAGTTGCCGTATGATAAACAAAATGACAGGCACCAGATCTTTCTAAGGCATCTGCATCTTTTCTAAAGTCACCTAAGCCTGCTGCATTTTCAGGAGCAATCACTAGAACATTCTGAATATCAAAAGGTGCAGGTAGAGATTTATTCTTATCAATTAAAAATTCTTGTGTTAGACGCTCAATGATCTGCTGATAACGCTTGGCGATATCACCTAAGGTAAAAGCTGAATCAATGTCTTCAACATTTACTGAAAAACCATACTGGGGATCAAACTTGGCTCTAATCTTGATGAGAACGTTTAGATCACGTGCGAGTTCAATACCGCTTTCACGCTCAAACTTCATAACAATTTTGGCGGCCATGAATTTCCATATCGTGGCCTTACAGCTCGCAATGACTTTATCTGTATCAGCTTCTTTTTCTGCAAGCTCTAAATAATAGTGGCCAGATTTGACGCTTAAATTGCGGATCTCTGCCTTCACCCAAACAGGTTCATCAAATGTCAGGCGTATTATGTCCTGTACAGT
>NZ_JBTKVD010000048.1:0-739 GCF_054454555.1 Acinetobacter sp. ANC 4636
TTGTAAGAAGTTCTAATCAGGATTTATATTCCTCTGAATTGCTATTTTATCCTTTAATTTTTTCATGAAAGGATAAATGAGTTTTAAGGCTTGATTTATAAGTGCTATAGCCACTTTTTAGTTATTAATGCAAGTCTCTTATACGAAACAAAAAAGGGAGCTATTAGCTTCCTTTTTTGTTTATTTTAAACTGTAAGCTTTAAAATAAGAGCATAATTATGGTAGATAGTTTTTCGATCCATTCCTGCATCTCCTACGTGGAGCTTTATCTAATATGCGATTTTGGACATATTATTTAATACTGTTTAACCATTCATAAAATTCAGGCAGACATTTAATTTCCATCATACCAGTTTCTTCTTTACATACTTTATTGTATTTGATCGTATACATAATACATGCGTTTTACACCAAAATTTACCCATAGAAATTGTAAATTATTTGATCAATATATAAATTGATAAATCAAAATAATGTTACATTGTGATCGAATATTGATCGACTTTATTGGCTATAAGTTTCAGAAGTAAGTATAAAAAATCTAAAATATTTCAAAGTAAGATTTTTGGTGTTTTTATAATAATAATTTTTATTAATCAAAAAATTATTATTTTATTCAACCTCAGACATAGTGATTAGCATCTCAAGTTATATCCAGCCCATGATGTTGATGTGCATCATAAACTAGACATTTTTATTGGTGAGAATACAGACACTTTAAATGGGTTCTAACAAATGA
>NZ_JBTKVD010000049.1:0-612 GCF_054454555.1 Acinetobacter sp. ANC 4636
GGTTGCAACTTGATAGTTGGTGCTGCCATCGGCATTGGTGGTGCTATTGACTACAATGTTGTCACCCTGCGTGACTGTGGTTTTGGCTTTGGTCGCACTGCTTTTGACTGCTGCAATCGCACCGTCCACGGTATCAACTCCTGTTCCACCGATGTTGCTGGTGCTGATGCTGCCATCCGCTGCAATGCCGCTGTTGCCGCCAAGAACGGTTTTTACGCTGTTGGATACGTTATATAGTTGACCGCCATTCACTGCATCTTTTGATGTCGCATTGACTGCGCCTGCAGCAAGGTTGGTAAGGCTGGTGTTCGCGGCATCAATGCCTGCTGAAGTCACGCTTGGACCACCTGCAATCGCTAAACCTGCATTATTAACAGTGGTATTACCCACTGTTAGGCTACCTGCATCTGTCAAACTAATGTTGTCGTTTAGGTTATATTTATAGGTATTGGTCGCAGCATCATAGGTCGCTGTGGTATTGGTGCCATTGGCAAAATTCATTGTCTCGCCAAGTTGAGCATTGTCTGCCGTACCACCATTTACTGCAAAGTTTAGACCTTTATTCGCTGTGGTTTGGGCCGCAGCTGCATTCGTCACTGCTGTATTAGCTGT
>NZ_JBTKVD010000050.1:0-600 GCF_054454555.1 Acinetobacter sp. ANC 4636
TGAATAGCCACCAAAATTCTAGACACACCTAACCATCTTTTGATGGGCCTTTTCATAATCTAATGGAGAATGTTGACCATTGGAACCATGTCTGCGTTTTGAGTTGTAGAACATCTCAATATATTCAAAGATATCCGACCTGGCTTCAGTTCTCGATACATATATTTTCTTCTTGACCCTCTCTCGCTTTAACAACTGAAAGAAACTCTCTGCAACAGCATTATCATGGCAATTTCCTCGTCTGCTCATACTGCTTTCAAGATTGTGATGCTTGAGGAATGCCTGCCATTCGTGACTGGTGTATTGGCTACCTTGGTCAGAATGAATCAGGACTTTATTCTTTGGTTTTCTTCTCCATAACGCCATTAATAACGCATCTAAAACTAGGTCTGTTGTGATTCTGGATTTCATAGACCAGCCAACAACAAGGCGTGAAAACAGGTCAATCACAACTGCAAGATACAACCATCCTTCATGAGTACGAATATAGGTAATATCTGTCACCCATAGTTGGTTAGGATGAGTTGGATTAAATTGGCGGTCTAAAGTGTTTGCAGCAACGACAGCTGGAGCACCTGCATGAGCTCTAGGTTTGCGATA
>NZ_JBTKVD010000051.1:0-506 GCF_054454555.1 Acinetobacter sp. ANC 4636
CTTTCATTCATTGTTCATGATATGGAAATTAAATGAATAAACTGAATTTCAATATTTTTATGGAATGAGAGGTGGAGCTTGCGGAGGAGGAATATAGTAATCAGCACACCAATAAAACTGGATCTGATATCTAGAAACAATATAAGTACTTAGCTGCTTGAGCAAAACCAGAATGAATAATAGGCAAATCCCAGAAAATAAGACCAAGAGACCTCCACTTAACCCATGTGAACACAATGGGCAGTCTTTCATGATCTTCTCGGCGATCTTTTCTGTGCTATCAGACTGTTCTTTCTTTTGAGTCAACATCTCAACTTTATGATGATGTTGATTCATCTCTGCTTGAGGCATGTCCATTGTTTGCCCAGCAAGCATATGACAATGCTCAGACATTCCATAAACTGCAGGTGCCCAACCAAGATTCATGATGGTTGGTAGCAGTAAATGCCAACAAAGACAAACGAGAGCAATTATCGCAATCCTAGTATGCTTTGTTTGTTGTTGGG
>NZ_JBTKVD010000052.1:0-472 GCF_054454555.1 Acinetobacter sp. ANC 4636
GCCACGCTGTGATTTAAGACCATCTGCTTTCATTAACCGATGTACTCGATTAATCCCGCAAGTCTCACCGATATCTTTCAGATCACAGTGAATCTTGCGATAGCCGTAGACTCCACCAGATTCTAGCCAGAGCTGTTTAATTAATCCCGAAAGCTGTTGCCGTTTCCTCGCAGTTTTACTGGTGGGTTGCTTTAACCATGCGTAATAACCACTGTGATGAACATCTAATGTTGAACATAAACGACGAACAGGCCATATCTTTTGGTTGTCCCGAATAAAGGCGTACCTCATTTGGACTGGCTTGCGAAGTACACCGCGGCCTTTTTTAATATGTCTCTTTCTTCAGTGACCCTTTGCAGCTCTTTCTTTAACTTTGCTAATTCTGCAATTGGATCAGTAGATTCTGTTGTCTGGGGCTGTTGAGGATCATAGCGTTTAATCCAAGCATATAAACTATGTGTAGTCGTACCTA
>NZ_JBTKVD010000053.1:0-300 GCF_054454555.1 Acinetobacter sp. ANC 4636
TCTGAGTAATACGGGGACAGTGAATGCAGCACGCATTGCGATAGATTCAGATAGTTTAAGAAACCAAGGCACCATTGAGCAAACAGGGACTCAGGCACTGGATTTAAATGTTGGAGCGCTGAGTAATCAAGGCGGACAAATTGGATTAATCTCAAACACTGCGGGTAGTGGTACAGGAAGCGGCACGGGATCTTCAGGCACGACTCAACCCGTTACTCCAAATAACCCTGCTCAGGATGGTGGTAGTGTTACTGTCGTGGACAACACAAGTACAGTGCCTAAAACCTATGCCGCCGGCTA
>NZ_JBTKVD010000054.1:0-273 GCF_054454555.1 Acinetobacter sp. ANC 4636
GTATTTTTATTTTTAAATAAAAATACTCTTTTTTTACAAGATAACTATTATCCTTTTTGTATAGCCTAAAATTTAACTGGAATCATAAAAACATCATCATAATTTATTTAATATCCTTATACCCCCACAAAAACCCAGTGATCGAATTAACTATTACGTATAACCGACTTACTTAATATGACTCCAAAATCTAAAAGTCAGAAAATTCTAAATAGCGAATAGCGAATAGCGAATAGCGAATAGCGAATAGCGAATAGCGAATAGCGAATAGCG
>NZ_JBTKVD010000055.1:0-241 GCF_054454555.1 Acinetobacter sp. ANC 4636
CACAATGCTGAAACCATTGGCACCATAGTTACTGCTATGTGTACCATCGCTCACCTGTGTGCCTGTTGCCGTCACATGGGTCACGTTGCCTGTACCATCGTTGATGCTTAAGCCCGCATTGTTCAACAGGCTGTTGCCTGCGGTGATGCTGTCCACGCTCAGGTCTTTGGCGGTTGCAACTTGATAGTTGGTGCTGCCATCGGCATTGGTGGTGCTATTGACTACAATGTTGTCACCGTGC
>NZ_JBTKVD010000056.1:0-239 GCF_054454555.1 Acinetobacter sp. ANC 4636
GCAGCTAATACAGCAGTGACTAATGCAGCTGCGGCTCAAACCACAGCGAATAAAGGTCTAAACTTTGCAGTAAATGGTGGTACGGCAGACAATGCTCAGCTTGGCGAGACAATGAATTTTGCCAATGGCACCAATACCACAGCAACCTATGATGCTGCGACCAATACCTATAAATATAACCTAAACGACAACATTAGTTTGACAGATGCAGGTAGCCTAACAGTGGGTAATACCACTGT
>NZ_JBTKVD010000057.1:0-231 GCF_054454555.1 Acinetobacter sp. ANC 4636
CAAATCGCATTATGAACATGTATATTGCACAGCAGAATTTAACTCTCGTATCTCAAGCAGTTCGATGATCAACTTTTATATCTGGTGTATCAAAGATAAATGTGATGAGCTTTGGGTTAAATACAGTGGCTTTGTGATTCCATATTGTTGTTTCTATTCAGAAATGATTATTTCTTGTTAGTAACATGGATGATGACTAATTCGATATCTCGCTCATGCTCCGATCTTTTC